>JALYUS010000747.1 GCA_030853625.1 Chloroflexota bacterium | reverse complement strand
CGTCTATCAACCGCAACGCCGTCTTTGACATAATACTTCAGAAAGTACGCACCGCACATCCGTCGGGTTGAAAGAACCTAACCCCCGGCCCCTTCCCGCGAGGAAGGGGTGACTCATCGCGATACCGAGGTATTCCCCGAACACCCGGATCTCACGGAGGCTCATTCCCCTTCCGACGCCGAGGAACGGAAGGGGCCGGGGGTAGGTTCCCTCCCTTAAACCAACGTGCGGACGCCACTCATCGCGTCCGCACGTTCCTTTGGAACCGAAACAGTGTTCGTCTGTTCTCCACGCCCTAGATGGGCGATTGATCCTTCGGCGGAGTCATCTACCATCCCTCCTGCTGAATCACGATTCCTATCCCTTTATGTACACCCGCAGACCTATCCTGTCAAGACGTATAAAGTATAGTTACTCGCTTAATCCTCAGGCTGCGGTCCCGTACCGGGGAAGTTCCCCCTACTTCTTCAAAAGCCGCTTCGCCGCCATCCCTACTGCACTGAGGCCAAGCAAGCCAACCCCAACCACCGCCCGTTTCGTCGGCGGTTCCGCAGGGCCGGTCATGCCATTGCGCCGCGTCATGGTCGGGGTCGCGGTCATCGTGTACCTGGCATCCGGGTGCGGCGAGGGGTCTTCGCGCTTACCGGTCGAAAAGTTGACCATGCGCTGTTTGCCGCTTGCGCTCTTCGCGGTGGGCGCGGTGCGGTTGGTGATCGGTTCGCCGCGTACCTCCGCACCCTTCAGGTCGGACTCGCGGTCCGGCTGCGACTTCTTCGGCGCTTTGTCGGCGTAGATCGTCTCGCCTTTGTCCTTTTCGGGATGTGCGGCAATATCCTCGATCGTTTCCGGATCGTACCGCTTGGCAAGTTCGGCATTTAACTCCGCGCCGAGGATGACGACCAGCGACGAGAGATAGAAGACGAGCAGCAGGACCATGACGCCGCCGATAACGCCGTAGGTTTTGTCATAATTGCCGAACTTCGAGACGTAGAATCCGAAGACGTAAATGGCGATCACCCAGACGAGCGTTGCGATCGTTGCGCCGGGGGAGATCCACTGGAACTTCTGCTTGATGTTCGGCCCTGTCCAGTACAGAACCGCCAGCGCGAGCGAAATAAAAACAATCACCATTGGCCAGCGCGCGATGCTCCATGCGATCTTAAAGATGCTGCCGGCGCCGATATGGTCGGCGATACTGCCGATGATTTTGCCACCGAAGGCGATCAGAATGAACGCGACGACCATCAGTACGCCCATAAAGAGCGTGAGGAAGACTTGCAGCCCCTTCGCTTTCCAGATCGGCCGCGTCTCCTCGACATCGTAGGCGCGGTTGAGCGCCTTGATGAAGGTGCTCATCGCGTTCGACCCCGACCAGAGGGCGAGAATAATACCGACCGAGAGCAGGCCGCCGCTCTTGTTGGTCAAGACACTCGCGAGCGGCGCCGCAATCGTCGAGCGCGCGTCGGCGGGCAGAACGGAGGTAAGAGCGGACATGATCTTCCCGAAGAGGTCGAGACCGAAGATACTGTTAATAATCGCGGACATCGAAGCGCCAAAGATCGCCAGTGGAAAAATCGAGAAAAGGATATGATACGCGGATTCCGCCGCGAGGCCCGTACAGTCGTCCTGGCTGAATTCCTTAATCGTCGCGCGGGCGACTTCCTTGTAGTCTACTTTCGGTTTCTGTTTCGTTTGCTGCCGCGTAGAAAGCGTGCGTGTTGCCGTTGCCATCTGTCTCACCCCCGGATACCATCACACGAATTACCATCCTGCGATCCAGTGTACGCAGGTGCCGTGCCACGTCGTTGCGGACGACGTGAAGCGTGGCAGTATCGAACCACGAGGCGCAGTATGTTCTGTGATTCGCATGCTCATCTCGACGCGCCACAGTTCGATGAGGATCGCGCGGCTGTCTTCCGGCGCGCGGCGGATGCGGGCGTGCGCGCCATCATCAATGTCGGTTACAACCCCGCCACGTGGCCGACGACGCTCGCCTTAGCAGCCGCGCACCCCGGCGTCTTTGCCTGCCTCGGCTTCCACCCGAATGATGCCGCGACGTGGGATGATGCGATGATCGCAACCATCGAGGAATTGCACGCGCAGCCGAAGGTGGTGGCGGTCGGCGAAACGGGGCTTGATTATTACCGCGAGTATGCACCGCCGGAGCGACAGCGCGCGGCCTTTGTGGCGCAACTCGCGCTGGCACGCGCGCTCGGCAAGCCGGTCGTCATTCATCACCGGGAGGCGCGAGAAGACCTGCTGGCGGTTGTGCGCGCGGATGTCGTGGCGCATGGGCCGGTTCATGGCGTCTTGCACGCCTTCAACGGCGGGCCGGCGTTCGCGGCGGAACTGCTCGCGCTTGGGTTGCACCTCGGTATTGGTGGGCCGGTCACGTTCAAGAATGCGACCGACCTCCACAACGCTGTGCGCACCCTGCCGCTCGACCGCCTGGTGATCGAAACCGACAGCCCCTATCTCGCGCCTCATCCGCATCGCGGGCAGCGCAATGAATCGGCCTATGTCGCGCTCGTCGCGGCGCGGATCGCCATGCTCACGGAGACGGACGTGGCAACCATCGCAGCCGCGACGACGGCCAACGCGGCCCGCCTGTTTGGGATCGTCGCGCCCGATACGCTGTAGGATGTACGCAGCCCGCCATCACCGGGAAAATTGTGTTACATGCCGGTCATGAGCGGGAGCACGATCGGCCCGTCGTGTGCGTGGAATGGCGCGCACCATGCACCCTGGCCAAAATCGCACCCTGCCTCCCGGAGCGCGTGCGCATGATGCGGAGTTTCGATGCCCTCGGCGACGACCTGCATCCCCACAGTGTGTGCGAGCGTCACAACCGCACCGACGATGACCCGCTCGGTTTCGTCCGCGAGCATCGCGACTACGGTGCGATCAATCTTCAGAAAATCAATGGCGAAGCGCCGGAGAAAAACGAGTGACGTATTCCCGACGCTGAACCGCTCCACCTGCACCCGCGTGCCGATGGCATGCAGATGACGGAACACGATGGATGCTGCATCGGGAAGGTCGAGTACGCCCCGTTCGGCGAATTGGAGGATAAGAGAGTGTGGCGCGATGCCTGCCTGCCGCACGGTCTCAGCGTACTCCTGCCCGAAATGCGGATTGACGAATTCCGCGCTGGATACCGGCACACTCACGGCGAGCGCCCCGTTTTCGTGGGACGCATCCTGCCAGCGGCGGAGTTGATGGCAAACGGTGGCGAGGAGCGCGCGATCCAGCGCGGCGCGCAGACCGGTCTCGTCCGCGATGGAGAGGAACGATTCCGACGCGAGCGGACCGCATGCCGGATGCATCCATTGGAGCCGTGCGTCGAAGCGCGCGACGCGCCTGGCCCGGAGATCAACCACCGGTTCGAAGACAACATGGATCTGGCCGTGCGTCATCGCATCGTCGAGATCGCGTCCGAGGAGAGCAGTCGCTTGCATGCGCGTCCGCATCTCCGCATTCGCAACGATATGCTGGCCATATTCTTCACGCTTCGCGCGGTACATCGCGGCGTCGGCATCGCGCAGCATCTCATCGCCACTGTCGTACCCCGGCCCGCTGAGGGCGATGCCGATGCTTGCCGTCATGTGAAGTTCATACCCGTTGACGACAAATGGCGCCGCAAGCGCTTCACCGAGACGCATCGCGATTGCCGTTGCCTCGGTCAGTCCGCTCACATTCCCGGTCAGAATCGCGAACTCATCGCCGCCGAGCCGCGCGACACTGTCCGCCGGGCGTAGTGCGTGTTCGAGGCGCCGGGCGATTGCCGCGAGTGCGCTATCCCCGACGGCATGGCCGAGGCTGTCATTGACGGACTTGAAATGGTCGAAATCGAGGAAGAGGAGGGCGAATCCGTCCCGCTCACCGCGTTTGGCGCGGCTGAATGCATGCACAAGACGCTCCATGAAGAGGCCGCGATTCGGGAGACCGGTCAGCGCGTCGTAGTGCGCGGCCCGCACGAGTTGCGTGTCGGCGCGCTTGCGTTCCGTAATATCGGTGAACGAGGTGACGGCCGCGTACGGGGTGGGCGCATCGTCGCGAAAGAGTGGGTGGGCGTTGATTGAGAGCCAGGTCCGCGCGCCGTCGCTTTTCTCGACACCCATAATGACGCGCGTTTGCCGCTGGCCGGTTCCCAGGGCAATCATTGCGGGATGCTCCGCAGGCGGGAAGGACGAGCCATCCTCATGGACGGTGTGCCACTGGCTCTCCAGCGATGTTCGTCCGATTACCTGCTCGTGGCGCAGACCGAAGATGCGACAGGCGCTCTCGTTCGCGGCGGTGATCCTGCCGTCCGGATTCTGGACGACGATACCCTCATCGAGCGCGGCGATCACGGCACGGTACCGCTCTTCGCTCTCGCGGAGCGCCGCCTCCGCTCTGATGCGTTCCGTGATATCGCGATACGTCACGACGACCGAACGCACGCCCGGTTCATCGAGCAGATTTTTCGCGACTCCTTCCACATGTCGCCACGAACCATCTCGATGAAGCAAACGGTATTCGAGCGGGACGGTCGCACCCGGCGATTGCAGAAGCGCGGCGAAACGTTCCTGTGCCGCCGGTCGGTCTTCGGGATGGACGAGCAGGAATGCGTTGCGCTCGACGTTCTGCCCGACCCCGTAGCCCAGGATGCGCGTAGTAGATGGACCACTATAGACGATCTTGCCTTGCCGGTTGAGGAGGGCGATGGCATCCGAAATATGCTCGACGAGCGCGCGGAATCGCCGGTCGCCCGCAGCAAAGGCTTCTGTCGTTGTCGCTTCGACGATCAGTATATCTTCCAAACGGCTGCACTCCGGAATAAACTGAAGACAAAATAACGACCTCTGTATACTAAACGGCGGGGATACTGGCAATGTGATGCCCGCCTCCTCTTTCCGTCGCGCGATGCCGTCTGTGGTATGCTGCGAGCAGCACGATGCGTGGTTCGTCCGCGCATTGGGGAAAGGGCTTTTGGGGATGGCACAGGCACAGAAGAAGACGACCGTTGCCGAGGCGACGACGACGCAAACGGCGGTGGGATCCTCCGCGACGACGATCAGCGTCGAACAGCGGAAACCGCTCGCCCCGCACATTGCGGCGGTGCCGCCAACGCCGAAAGAGACGACGCCGGAGACGACCGCCGCCGCAATGCCGGTGACGTACCAGAGCGTCGAGCATGATAGCGACGTACGAAAACTGATAGACCATGCCAACCGGAACCTCGGCGTCGTTGGATACACCGAGCATGGCTTACGGCATGTGACGCTCGTTGCCCGAATCGCCCGGAATGTCGTGCGCATCCTCGGCTACGATGAGCAAATCCAGGAATTGACCGCCATCGCGGGCATCCTGCACGACATCGGCAATGTCGTGAACCGGCGCGGGCACCCGAACAGCGGTGCGGTGATGAGTATGCCGATCCTCCAGCGGCTCGGCATGCCGATGGACGACATCGCGGTCGTGATGGGCGCGATTGGCAGCCACGGGGATGATGGCGGCGGCCTCGCCGAGCCGGTGCATGCGGTCTGCGCGGCGCTGATCGTCGCGGATAAGTCGGACGTGCATCGCTCGCGCGTCCGCAATCTCGATTCTTCCACCTTCGACGCGCACGACCGCGTGAACTACGCCGTCGTTTCATCCTTCCTCCGTGTGGATGCGGACGAGAAGACGATCACGCTCGAACTGACGATTGATACGGCGATTTCGTCCGTGATGGATTACTTCGAGATCTTCCTACCGCGCATGTTACAGTCGAAGCGGGCGGCCGAATTCCTCGGCTGCCGCTTCCATATCGAGATCAACGGGAACACGATCCTCTAATCCGTCTCCGGGATTGTCTACCGAGAGAAAGGGAATCACCCCATCGTGGCAGTGATGAGCGCCAGCACAACCTTTGACCGCGCGCGGACGCGCTATCTCGATTTCTATATCGTCGTGGTGACGCTTGCGCTCACCGGCTTCGGCATTCTGGCGATCTACAGCGCGAACGGCGCGGGCGCGCTCACACTCGGTAGCCTGCCCGTGCGTCAACTCGCCTATTTCCTCGTCGGCATCGGGCTAATGGTCGTCTTTTCGCTCCTCGACTACCGAATTTTCCGGGGTGTTGCACCGATCATCTATGGTGGCGCCGTTGGTCTCCTGGGCGCGGTGCTGGTGATTGGTACAACAATCGGCGGCGCACGCCGCTGGTTCGACTTCAAACTGATTCTCTTTCAACCCTCCGAAGTGGCGAAGATCGCCGTCATCATCGGGCTTGCCGCCTTTATCAGTAGCCGGGGCGCGGCGATGGCGCGCTGGTATAATTTCCTCATCTCACTCGCTATCGTCATGGTCCCCACATTGCTCATCTACAAGCAACCGGACCTCGGCACGGCGTTGGTCTTTATCGCGATCTGGGTCGCGATGATGGGGATTTCGCGCACGCGTCTGATCTACTTCGCCGGGGTGCTCGTCGCCGCTGTGCCCGCCGCGATTCTGCTCTGGAAGCATTTGCCGGACTACCAGAAAACGCGGCTGGATGCCTTCCTCGATCCAACCTCCGCGAAGAATTTCCAGAACGAGGGCTACAACATCGTCCAGGCGCAGCGTTCGATTGCCGGTGGTGGTCTGGCGGGTAATGGCATTCACGGCGGCATCCAGAGCGATTACGACTTCCTGAAGGTCCGCACGACGGACTTCATCTTCGCGCATGCGGCGGCGATGTTCGGCTTCCTCGGCTGCCTGGCGCTCATCGCCCTCTTTATGATGTTGATCTGGCGCTATTCCAATGTCGTGATGACGGCAGGTGATGCATTCGGGCGCTTGATTGCGATGGGCATCACCGCCCAATTGCTCTTTCAGGTGATCGTCAACATCGGGATGAATGCCCGGTTAATGCCCGTCACCGGCGTGCCGCTACCCTTCATCTCCTACGGCGGCACGCAACTCTGGACGCTGCTCGTGGGGCAGGGTTTGATGCAGAGTATCCTCATGCGCCACCAGAAGTTTGTGATCGGCTAATGCACGCACGCGGCGGGAATCTGCCGCGCGAGAATCCTGGGAGGAAAGACGGTGGCGGAACTGACACTCGAAGAGGTGCAACATGTGGCGGCACTCGCCTATCTCCGCTTCTCGACCGAGGAGTTAGACGCGTTGCGTGGTCAGTTGGACGGTATCCTCGCGCACATCAATCAGTTGCAGGAGGTTGATACCGCCGCCATCCCGCCGACCGCGCAGGTGATCGCCGTGACGAGTGTCTTGCGCGATGATACCGTGCGCCCCTCGTTGCCGACAGCGGTTGCACTCGCGAACACGCCGCGCACCGAAGAGAACTTCATCAAGGTGGACGCCGTGCTGGAGGGGTCTTGATGAGCGCGACGACGAGCGCATTGACGACATTGACGATTGCCGAGGCGCGCGATCGCCTCGATCGCCGGGAGATAAGCAGCGCCGACTTGACCGACGCGCACCTCGCACGGATCGCGGCGGTGGATGATCGCGTGCATGCCTTTTTGCACACAATGGGCGACGTAGCGCGTCGGCAGGCCGCAGAGGCCGACCGGCGCATCGCGGCAGGCGACGCCGCGCCGCTGACCGGCATCCCGGTCGCATTAAAGGATGTGCTGGTCACGACCGACGCGCCGACAACCGCCGGGAGCAAAATCCTTGCCGGATACCGCTCTCCGTATGACGCCACGGTCGTCGAGAAGATGCGGGCGCAGGGAACGGTCTTCCTCGGCAAGACGAACACCGACGAGTTTGCCATGGGTTCCAGCACCGAGAATAGCGCCTATGGCCCGACACATAACCCGTGGGGCGATCTTGACCGGGTGCCGGGCGGATCGTCCGGCGGGTCGGCGGCGGCGGTGGCGGCGCGGGAGGCGATGGGCGCGCTCGGTTCGGATACGGGCGGCAGCATCCGGCAGCCGGCCGGATTTTGCGGCGTCGTCGGGATGAAGCCAACCTATGGCCGCGTCTCGCGCTTTGGCCTGATCGCCTTCGCCAGCAGCCTCGATCAGATCGGCCCCTTCGCCCGCACGGTGGAAGATGCGGCGATCATCCTCGAAGCAATTGCCGGGCACGATCCGCTCGACAGCACGAGCCTCGACGTGTCGGTGCCGATGTACCGCGCCGCGCTGACGGGCGATGTACGCGGCGTGCGGCTCGGTGTGCCTGCCGAATACTTCGTCGAGGGGATGCAACCGGAGGTGGAGGCGGCGGTGCGAGAGGCGATTGCCACGTTCGCCCGGCTCGGCGCGGAAATCGTGCCGATCTC
>JALYUS010000738.1 GCA_030853625.1 Chloroflexota bacterium | reverse complement strand
CACCAATACGCAGATCGAAGTGCGCGACCTCTTCACCTCCGGCGAAGTGGCGATGATGATTGATCTTCCCGGCGTGTACACGATTGTCAAGAACAAAACGCCGGATGTCGCCGCGAAGATGAATTTCTCGCTGATGCCGAAAGGCCCGGTGCGTCGTGCCGTCGTCTTCGGTGGATCGAATATGATCATCTTCAAGAGCACGAAGAATCTCGACGCAACCAAAGCGGTCGTCAAGGATCAGACCTCACCGCCGTGGTCGCTGCGCCTGCACTACGAGTCGTCCAATCCCGGTAACCGGGATGGCTTCCTCCTGCCGGAAGAGAAGATTCGTGAGGCGGAGACGAAGTTCCTCGACGTGGCGATCCAGATGCTCCAGTACGGCATCTCTTTCCCGACGGTGCCGGAGGCGTCTGACATCATGAACCTCTACGTCCCGCAAATGATGCAGGATGTGATGACCAAGGCGAAGACGCCGCAGCAGTCCGGGCAGGATACCGCCAAGAAGATCAATGATCTGATCGCCAAGCGGAAATAGCGACGAGCGACGAGCAACGAGCAATGAGCAATGAGTGGAGTCGAATCCCTTCTCATTGCTCGTCGCTTATTGTCGCTGTTTACGGCGTGCGCCAGTCCTGCGCCCATTGGCCGACCGCGTCCATCGCCCCCCGCAGCGCCTGCCCTTTTTCCGTCAGTTGGTAGGTGATCGTGACCGGCGTGGTTGGGACGACCGTGCGTTGCACGATTCCTTCCGCCTCCAACTCCTTGAGGCGTTCCGAGAGCATGCGATCGCTCAAACCGGGTACCGCCGCCGTGAGCGCGCAGAAACGCTCCGCCCCGTGGCTGAGAGCGAGCAGGATCGCCCCCGTCCAGCGACGGCCGATCAGTTCGATTGCGCGATGGTAATACGGGCAAACGCCGCCCGTCGGCTCTTCAGTCTTCATGCCTCTATTCTTACATAAGATAAGCCCCTTGACAAGTGTACGCGCGCTCGTTACACTTACCCATCGTAAGCCGCTTGTCGGTGTGGGTGTCCGCGCCGACTATCGTAGAGGGAGATTGCATCAATGAGCACGACGCAGACGAAGACGAGCACCTGGGTGATTGATTCGGCGCATTCGGCGGGGGAATTCGCCATCAAACACATGATGATCTCGACAGTGCGGGGGCATTTCAAGATCACCGAGGGGCGGATCGTCCTCAATGAGGAGAACCACACCGCCTCCTCCGTCTCCGCGACGATTGATCCGAAGAGTCTCAATACGCGCGAGGAGAAGCGCGACGCGCATCTCCAGAGTGGCGACTTCTTCGAGGCGGAGAAGTATCCGGCGATCACCTTCCAGAGCACGCGCGTCGAGAAGGTGAGCGACACCGACTGGAAAGTCTTCGGTAATCTCACCTTTCACGGCATGACCAAAGAAGTCGCAATGGACGTGGAAGAGGGTGGGGAGATCAAGGACCCGTATGGCAAGCAGCGCCGGGGCTTCACCGCCGAGACGACGATCAATCGCAGCGATTGGGGCGTGACCTACAACGCCGCGCTCGAAGCGGGTGGCGTGATGGTCAGTGATAAAGTGAAGATCACCCTCGACATCTCCGCCGTTCGCCAGGACTAACGAATCATATCGGTGATAGCAGGCTGGAAAGCCTGCTATCACCACGAAAAACCACCGATTGCATTGAGATGGAGATACGATACATGACCCTCATACAAGAACGGACACACCCTAAGGACGCGCAGACGCGCCAGCCGATTCATCCATTGCTGCGGCGGCGCTGGAGCCCGCGCGCCTTCACCGACCGCGTGGTCGCGCCGGAAACCCTGCATCGGATGTTCGAAGCGGCGCGCTGGGCGCCCTCGGCGGGTAACGGTCAGCCGTGGTCCTTTATCGTCGCCACGCGCGACGACGCAGCGGAGTTCGTCCGGCTGCTCGGCGTGCTCAATGAGAAGAATCAGGAGTGGGCGCGCGACGCCGCCGTGCTGATGCTCGGCCTGTCCGCCACACGCAGACCGGACGGCAAGGAGCATCGCCTCGCCTTTTACGACCTCGGCCTCGCAGTCGAAAACCTCGTCGTCGAGGGGATGGCGAACGACGTGTACGCACACCAGATGGCGGGCTTCGATGCGGACGCCGCGCGGCTGGCCTACGACATCCCCGACAGCCATGCGGTTATCGCGGCGATTGCGCTCGGCTATCCTGCCGACCCGGAGACCTTGCCGGACGATCTGCGCGAGCGCGAGCAGTCGCCGCGGGCGCGCAAGCCGCTGGGTGAACTCGTTTTTCGCGGCCGATTCGGCGCGCCCGCGCCCGTCGTCGGCGATTAGCGCCGAAACCGGATATGCGGGAGAGCGAACAGGAGACTGCTCATGACTACGACACAAACGACCGATCAGGCGACGCAGACCGCAGAACACGCCATCCACCCGGACACCACCGTTGGGCTGCTCTCGCTCACCGTCTCCGATCTCGACCGCTCGGTGGCGTTTTATACCGAGGATATTGGCTTCACGGTTCTCCAGCGGGATGGTGCAACCGCAACGCTCGGCGTTGCCGACGCGCCTATGCTTCTCCTTACGGAACGTGCGGGTGCAAAGCCCTGGCCGCGCGAGCAGGCGAGTTACACCGGCCTCTACCACTTTGCCATCCTCGTGCCGACGCGGGCGGATCTTGGCCGCTGGGTGCGGCACTGGCTCACACTTGGCCTGCCGCTCGGCCAGGGCGATCATCTGGTCAGCGAGGCGCTCTATCTCTCGGACCCCGACGAGAATGGCATCGAAATCTACCGTGACCGGCCGCGCGATGAATGGCAATGGGCCAATGGACGGGTGCGGATGGGTGCGGAGCCGGTTGATATTCGGGGCTTGCTCGCCGATGCCGAGCGCGCGGACGAGCCGTGGACCGGCTTGCCCGCAGGCACGCGACTTGGGCACATTCACCTCCAGGTCGGTGACATCGCGCAGGCGACGACGTTCTATCATGACATCCTCGGCTTCGACATCGTGGCCGGGATGCCGAGCGCGCTCTTCGTCTCCGCCGGTGGCTATCATCACCACATCGGGATGAACACCTGGCACAGCAAGGATGCGACTCCGGCGCCTGCGGACATGGTCGGCCTGCGCTTCTTTACGGTTAATTTTCCCACCGAAGATGCCCGGCAAGCAGTCCTCGCGCGCATCGCGGCGGCCGGTCTCGCCACCACGCAGGCCGGTGATGCCGTCGCCGTTCAGGACCCGTGGCAGAACACCCTGCTCTTGAAAGCAATGAGCAACGAGCAATGAGCAATGAGGGATCAGACCCTACTCATTGCTCGTTGCTCATTGCTCATTGCTGCTTCATTGATCCATCACCGAGCCGTCTTCACGCAGCCGTGTCACTACCTCGCGCGGCTTGTATGGGTGGCGCTCGGCGGCGTCCTCGGCCAGTTCGATGCCGATGCCGGGCGCGTCGGGGATAATCAGGTAGCCCCCCTCACGCTGCACGGTTGTCTTCACCATCTCTGTTTTCGGCGGGCGATCCTCACCGAGCGGGTATTCTTGCAACGCAAAGTTGGGGATGCAGGCCGCCAGTTGAATACAGGCTGCCGTGCTCACGGGGCCGAGCGGGTTGTGCGGCACGACGCCGACATGCCGTGCCTCCGCCAGCGCCGCGATCTTCTTCGCCCCCGTCAGGCCACCGCACATGCAGACATCGGGCCGCACGTACTGCACCGCGCCGCGCGCCAGCAGCATCTCGAACTCGTAGATCGTGTGCAGCCGCTCGCCCGTCGCGATCGGGATGTTGATGTGCTGCGCGATCAGCGCCATCGCGTCGAAGTTGTCGGGCAGCGTCGGGTCCTCGTAGAAGTAGGGATGATATGGCTCGATACCGCGCGCCAGCACGATCGCTTCCGCCGGGGTCAGTTGGCGGTGAATCTCGATGCACAAATCCACATCGTCCCCGACCGCTGCGCGGTACTGGCGCACCGTCTCAATCGCATCGCCCATCCGGGCGGCGTGGGTCTTGAAGTAGGGC
>JALYUS010000144.1 GCA_030853625.1 Chloroflexota bacterium | reverse complement strand
GCGCATTTTCTTCACTTCATCGTAGACCTGCATCGCGCCCATCCGGTCCCCCTGCGTGCCCTTCCACGGCGCGCGACAGAAGTCAACGATCGGCTGGCTGGCAACCTCCCATGTATGCGATGCCGCGAGCGCCCGGCATCGTGCGGAGAGCGCCTGCCGTTCTTCAGGGTGGTCAATCAGCGCGGCAATCGTCTCCGCCAGCGCCGCATCATCGCCAATCGCAACCACCCGCCCGACATCGTTGTCGCGCACAAGTTCGGCAATCGTATCGCCGTCATTGACGACCGGCACAAGCCCGGACCAGAGATAATCGAGGACACGGGTGCGGAACGCGAATCGCGTTTCCAATGTCGCGAGATGCAGGCTGAGGCCGATATCCGCTTCGAGCAGGTAATTGACCCGGTCGTTGTAGGCAACCCACCCTTCCTTAAAGAAGACATGCGATCCTGTGAGATTGAGATCGTCGCTCAACTGGCGGGCCAGGGCGAGCATCGTCGGGCGCATCGTCGCCGCTTCCGTGACCGACGGACGCTGCGTGCCGAGGAAGAAGGTGCGGATCGGATAGCCGCGATCGCGCAGCCGGGCCGTCGCGCGGATCAGCGTGAGCGGATCGAGCCAGTTCCAGATGCCGCCACCCCAGAGCGCCACAAAATCATCCCGCCCGATACCCGGTAGCACCCCCTTGAGAACCGGCGCGCTCTTTTTTGGGGTGTCGGACGAAAGGCCGAAGGGAACGATGTCAATCAGCGCCCTGCCATCCGCGTTTCGCGCGTAGACTTCTTCCGTAAGCCGCCCAAAGAGCGAGAGTGCGCCGAGCCAGTACGACCGTTGCGCGTTTCCGGCGCAGACAAAGAAATCGCCATTGAGAAAGAGGCCGCTCATCGCTTCGAGGTCTCGCGCCATCCATGCGGGATCGTCGTGCTCCTCCAACCGGTAATGTTCGAGGTTCTCGATCAGCCACGGGCAATAGAGATCAACGATGAAGTACTTATCCGCCAGCGCGCCGTCCGGCATGAGGTAGAGGGGTAATGTCTGGGCAATGATAATGTCATGATCGCGGATTAATTGCATGAGTGCCGCTTGCTCGATCTGCTCCAGCGGCAGTTCGGCCATCGTGAAGCCCGCGACATCTACGGGAACCGGGGGCGGCGCGGCAAGCGTCGTCGGAAAGTGCCGACCGAGCACGCGCGCGAATTCCCAGGCGCGGATACCCGGCCCGGCCATCGCCGCCCCGATCACATCGTAGGTAACGACAAGCACGCGTGGTGGGGTGGTCATGGCCCCTTTTCTTTTCAGGTCGCGGAGGCGACGAGGTCGGGTGCGGCAACCACCGCGTTGCCATCGTCATCCGTGCGGCTGGCGCTCGATTGCCGATACTGGCGGCCGACATATTCGCTGCTGCCGGCGGCGACGACCTGACCCTGATCCAGCCAGATCGCGCGGTCGCAAAGAGCGAGTACCGTCGGGAGCGAGTGCGAGACGAAAAGCATCGTCTTCCCCCGACTGCGGAAGTCCGCAATGATTCCCTCGCACTTGGCGCGGAAGGCATCATCACCGACCGCGAAGACCTCGTCCGTGATGAGGATATCCGGATCAACGTGGATGGCGATGGAAAAACCGAGGCGCATATACATGCCGGAGGAGTAATGCTTGACGGGCACATCAATGAAGTGTTCAAGTTCGCTAAAATTAATAATCTCCGGCACGATCCGGGCAAGTCGCTTTTTGGAGAGGCCCAGGAATGCGCCATTCAGATGGATATTCTCGCGGCCGGAAAGGTCGGGATGGAACCCGGCGCCCACTTCGAGGAGCGCGGCGATGGTGCCGTAGACGGTGATGGAGCCGCTGCTTGGTTGCATCAGCCCGGCAATCAATTTCAGCAGGGTGCTCTTACCGGAGCCGTTCCGCCCGACGATCCCGACGGAGTCGCCGGGATAGACCGTCAGATTGATATCCTTCAGCGCCCAGAAATCTTCCCGCTTCCCCGTATTGCGCTCCAGCGTGCGCACGAAGAGTTCGTGGAACGTTCTCGGCCGCTCGTGATGCAAAATGAAACGGCGGGACACGTCGTTCACTTCGATAATGGGGGCGGCCGTGGCCATCTGTTCTGTCATAATCCCTACCTCTTACCCCGTCGGCTCATCGTTCGCCGCCGCGAGTATACTTCGCGCCGATGATCTGTCAACCGCTATAGTACAGCCTGTTGATGTTCTACGATTATGTCCGGGGTAACTGTTCAGCGAAAATGTCCGCTATGGAGAACATCATCGTGAGCAGGCAGGAACAGCAGCGGGGTCTGGTAATTGGGGAAGTGGATCGAGGCGCACTCTCGGTCGAGGAAGGAGCGAGACTGTTGCGCGTGTCGGTGCGGCATGTGCGTCGGTTGCTCGCCGCCTACCGGCAACGAGGAATAACGGCATTGGCGCATGGGAATCGGGGACGGGCACCGATCAATGCCGTGAATGAGGAGACCCGGCAGGCGGTCGTCACGCTGGCAAGCGAGCGATACAAGGGGTTCAATCAGGTGCATCTGACCGAACAGTTGGGCGAGCAGGAAGGAATCGCCCTCTCCCGGTCGAGTGTGCGACGGATTCTCGGGGCGGCGGGGATCGGCGCACCGCGCACGCGACGTGCGCCCGACCACCGCAGCCGTCGGGTACGCGATCCGCAAGCGGGGATGCTCGTCCATGCGGCCCAGAGGGCACCCGATGCCAGCCCGCACGATTGGGTGGAAGGACGCGGCCCCCGGCTGACGTTGTTCGCGGCAATTGACGGGCGCCCTTTGGGCAGGACGACGGGGGCAGTGCTGGCGCTGCTCGTCCGGGCACAGGAGGATGCAGCGGGCTACTTTCTCCTCGTGCGGATGATCGTCACGGCGCACGGGCGACCGGCAGCCTTGTACCACGACCGGCACAGCATCTTCCGGGTCAACACACCGGAAACGGTGGCGGAGCAGTTGACCGGTGCGCGGGAGCCGACGCAGTTCGGGCGACTCCTGGATGAGTTGGGGATCGAATCCGTCATCGCCCGCAGCCCGCAGGCGAAAGGGCGAGTGGAGCGATTGTTCGGCACGCTGCAAGACCGCCTGACGAGCATACTCCGGCTGGCGGGAGCGACGAATGAGGCGGAGGCGACGGCCTGCCTGCCCGCTTTTCTCGTCGCTTTCAATGCCCGCTTCACGGTGCCAGCGGCAGAAGAAGGAGACTGCTATCGGGCGATCGAGGTGGGAACGGCGCTCGACACGCACTTCTGTTTCAAGTACCAGCGGCCTGGCGGGGATCTATGGATATTCCGATGCGGGACTGAGCTGGCGTAACACGGTGATGAGCGTCTC
>JALYUS010000717.1 GCA_030853625.1 Chloroflexota bacterium | reverse complement strand
CGTCTATGGTGCGCAGCAGGACAATACGACGATTGCCGGGCCGAGCCGCTCCGCGATGGCGGCCATCGCGCAGTCGGAATGGTTCGAGGTCGGCGGCGGCGAGAGCGGCTACATCGCCGTGCGCCCGGACGACCCGAATATCATCTTCGCGGGCAGCTACGGCGGCGCGATCACCCGCCTTGACCGGCACACCGGGCAGCGGCGGAACATCAATGTCTGGCCGGAACCGCATCTCGGCTGGGGTGCGAAGGATGTGAAGTACCGCTTCAACTGGACCGCGCCGATCATGCTCTCGCCGCATGATCCGAACGTCCTCTACATCACCGGCAACCATGTCTTCCGTTCGACGGACGAGGGGAGTAGTTGGGAAACGGCCAGCCCCGACCTGACGCGCAACGATGTGACGAAGATGGAAGCCTCCGGTGGGCCAATCACGAAGGACAACACGGGCGCGGAATACTACGGCACGATCTTCGCCTTCGCGGAATCGCCGGTGCAACAGGGCGTCCTCTGGGCAGGGTCGGACGACGGACTGGTCCACGTCTCGCGCGACAACGGCGCGAATTGGGAGAATGTGACGCCGAAGGAGTTGGGAGAATGGGCGCTGATCTCGATCATCGAACCCTCCCCGCACGATCCCGCCACCGCGTACGTCGCGGCGACGCGCTACAAACTCGACGACTTCCGGCCCTATTTGTATAAGACGAGCGATTACGGCAAGCATTGGACGAAGATCACGCACGGTATCGCGGAGAATGATTTCACCCGCGTCATCCGCGAGGACCCGGCGCGGCGCGGCTTGCTCTACGCGGGCACCGAAACTGGCGTGCATGTCTCGTTCGATGATGGCGCGCACTGGCAACCCTTGCAGTTGAATCTGCCCGTCGTGCCAATCCACGATCTGATCGTCAAGGATTCCGACCTGATCGCCGCGACGCATGGCCGCGCCTTCTGGGTTCTGGACGACCTCACGTCGCTCCGGCAGACGACGGATGAGACAACGAAGGGAGCATTCCACCTCTTCCCGCCGCGCCCGACCGTTCGCTTCGTGACGAACCGGGGCTTCTTCCGGCAAGCGACGCCCGGCAAGAACTACCAGATGAGTGGCGCGACGATCCTCACCAAAACCCAGGAGGAGAAGGCGGACGGTTCGGTCGTCGAGCATTTCCTCGATGCCGGCTCCAACCCGCCGGACGGCGTCCTTGTCACGTATTACCTCAAGGAGAAACCGGAAGGTTCCGTGAGGCTGACCTTCCTCGACAACGCCGGAAACGAGATCAAAACCTTTAAGAGCGAAGAGAAGCCGAAGGCCGACGACGCAGCGACGGTG
The DNA here is from genome assembly GCA_030853625.1 of Chloroflexota bacterium. Classification (GTDB taxonomy): domain Bacteria; phylum Chloroflexota; class Chloroflexia; order Thermomicrobiales; family JALYUS01; genus JALYUS01. The sequence continues at coordinate 785 of JALYUS010000717.1, read as the reverse complement.
GGAGAACCGCCCTCCCCAACCACGACCCCGCCGAAAAAGGAAGAGCCGAAGGTCCCGGTGGAGAATGGCGTTAACCGCTTCACATGGGATATGCGCCACGCGGATGCCGAGACTATTGATGGCTTCTTCACCGCCGAAGGGACGCTGCCCGGCCCGATTGCCGCGCCCGGTACGTATCAGGTGCGCCTGACCATTGGCGACGAGACGCAGACGCAGTCCTTCACGATTGAAAAAGACCCGCGCGTGTCGGCGACGCAGACGGATCTCGACGCGCAGTTCGCGCTCCTCTGCCGCATCCGCGACACGATCAACGAGACGCACGCGACGATCAAGACGCTCCGTGTTGTCCGCGCGCAGGCGGAGGAATGGGAGAAGCGCGCCAGCGACGAGAAGGTGAATCCGGCAATCACCGAGCATATTTCCGCCCTGAAAGAACGGCTCGCGCCAATCGAGGAAGACCTGATCCAGACGCAGGCGAAAGTGCGCTCCGACACGCTCAACTTCCCCGTGAAGGTGAATAGCAAACTGGCGGGTGTCTACAGCGCGGTCGCCGGGGCCGATGCCGCGCCAACCAAGCAATCCGTCGCAGTTTACGAAATGCTCGCCGGTCGCACCGACGCGCATCGCACTACCCTCAATGCGATCATTGAGCGGGATGTCGCGGCGCTGAATACAATGATTCGCGACGCGCACATTCCGGCAATCGTCCCGCGCGAGAGCGGCAAGAGATAGGGAGGGAAGACGGAACCACGAAGACACGAAGAGCACGAAGAAGAGAATGGAGT
>JALYUS010000697.1 GCA_030853625.1 Chloroflexota bacterium | reverse complement strand
GGATCAGAAGGTTGGGGGTTCGAGTCCCTCCGGGCGTACCATCACTCTTCTCTTGCTATAGCAATGAAAATGCGCCACATAGTCGCTTGTATAGTACATCGCGTTTCGCCCATTTGGAGTTACCCCGGTTTGGTGGCTCTTCCGCAGAGTTGGTGACCGCGCTTGGCATTCTTTATGACATCACGCAACCGATCGGCTCTGCCGTGGAGGTTGCCTATGTCACTCCTTTCCCTCTTACCGGACCCTCACCGTCTCCATCTTCTGTCCCTTACCGCCGACGGCGACGTGATTACCTTGACTGCGCGGACGTGCAACGATGTGGCCTGTTGCCCGGTGTGCGGTCAGCCGTCATCGCGGGTCCATTCGCGCTACCGGCGGATTCTCGCTGATCTTCCCTGGCAAGGGATTTCTGCACGTTTGCTCCTCTGGACACGGCGCTTCTTCTGCGACGCGCCCGACTGCGTGCGCCGCATCTTCACCGAGCGCTTGCCTGGCGTCGCGCTTCCCTACGCCCATCGGACCGACCGTTTGCGCGACTGGTTCACCCATGTCTCCTTCGCACTCGGCGGCGAGGCAGGTGGCTGTCTCCTGCGGGCGCTCGGCGTGATGGTTTCTGGCGACACCTTGCTCGCGCACATCCGTGCCGCGGTGATTCAGGCGTCGCCCGCCCCACGCGTGCTCAGCGTGGACGACTTCGCCGTCCGACGGGGGCGCACCTATGGCAGCATCCTCGTGGACTTGGAATCGCATCGCGTGGTCGATCTCTTGCCGGATCGGAGCGGCCGCACCTTCGCGGCATGGCTCACGACACATCCAGGCGCAGCGATCATCAGCCGCGACCGGGGCGGCGAGTACGCGGAGGCCGCCCGGCGCGCTGCCCCTGCCGCCATCCAGGTGGCCGACCGCTTCCATCTCCTGCACAATCTGCGCGACGTAGTGCTGCGCATCTTCAAGCGGCATGCGAAGCGTATCGCCCAGGTCGTCCTCCCTATTGCGAAGCCCCAGTCACTCATCCGATTGCGCCCCGACCGCGCCGCGTCGCGAGAACGGACACGTCGGGAGATGGAAGACCGCTTTAACGCGATCCAGCAACTCGCGGCACAGGGGATGAACCGCTCGGCGATTGCCCGTGCGCTCGGCCTCCACCGCCATACGGTGCAGAAGTACTTCACGCTTGCGGCCGCCCCCGAGCGGTGCCACACGACGCGTAAGACGAGCGCGCTCACGCCATACGAAGGGTATCTGCTCGAACGGTGGCGGGGCGGATGCCACAACGCGAAGCAACTGTGGCGGGAGGTCGTGGCCCGGGGTTACCCGGGCGCCTATCGCGGCGTGGCGCTCCTGGCTCGCCATCTACGCGACCAGGATCGGGCGGGCGAACCGTTACAGCGTGCACCGACCGGCTTTACCCCGGCGGGCGCGACGGGCATCGCGGTGATGCGCCCGGAGAAGCGCAGCGCGCTTGAGCAGCACGCGCTCGCACAGGTGGGCGAACTGCATGTCGAGCTACGGGACACACTCGCGCTCTTTGCGTCTTTCGCCGGGCTGCTGCGTGAGCGAGACGAGGGGGAAGCCTCGGTGCGACTGGATCAATGGATGGGGGAAGCGACGAACAGCGGCATCGCGGAGATCCGAGCATTCGCGACAAAGCTGCGGCAAGATCGGGCGGCCGTGCTCGCCGCGCTCACGTTGCCGCACAGCCAAGGGCAGACGGAAGGGCAGGTCAACAAACTGAAGCTGGTGAAGCGGGCGATGTACGGGCGGGCGAAATTCGACCTGCTGCGGCAGCGTGTCCTCTACACGGTAAACTGACGAAACACAGCGATTCTGCCGGAGTGCCTTCTACTCACCAACTCTGCGGAAGAGCCACCAAACCGGGTCAACTCCACATTCGTCTTGTTCATCGTTTCCCACATGGTATCATGGATACATCGTCGGTTGTTCGACCTCGAGAGGCGGGAGAGACGGTGGCATTACTGATTGTGGAGTACATTGAAGCGGCGCTCGGTCATGCTCGCTTCGAAACGATCCCAGAAGATGGCACGATATTCGGCACGATCCCCGAGTTTCCAGGGGTCTGGGCAAACGCGGAGACGATTAAGGCAATGCCAGGATGAATTAGCGGAAGTACTCGAAGGATGGCTGCTCTTGGGTATCGCC
>JALYUS010000133.1 GCA_030853625.1 Chloroflexota bacterium | reverse complement strand
AGCCATTCGGGCGGTACGGAGAGACCGAGGTGCTGTCCGATGAGCGCGGCAACGTAGCGATAATGTTGACCGACCGGCGTGTTGCGATACGCCAGCGCGACAGGCACATGTGACTGCGATTCCTTGCCAACATGCTCGGTGTAGGGAATCGGCGGGAGACACATGACGCCGTACTCCTGCGCCATTTCCACGAGCGAACCGAGCGCGGCGGGGCGCAGACCACGAGAGTTGTAGGCCATCGGAAGGAAGCCAACGACTTTCAGGTCCGGGACCCCCTCGCGCAAATCATCAATCAGCCCGAGGGATCGCACCACTCCGTAGATTGGCTGTGGAAGCGTGAGCGCCGTTGCAAGGACGTGAGTCGCCGCAGCAAGCGCTCCCGTCACGGAAAGGTCGAGATCAGGCTTTGTATCGAGGAGTAACACGTCGAACTGCCGTCGCAAGGGAGCGAGCACCTTCCCGAGATAACGTTCCCGGTCAATTGCCAACTTCTCCATTCTCTCGATGCCATTCGCGAGTTGTGCTCCAGATGGCACAAGCGCGCAATTGGGCATGCTGGGGATGGGCCACGGTTCCGGCCTTCCGTTCGCAAGCCAGTCACCGCCTTGTGCCCGCAGTGCTTCTGGATATCCGCACGCCTCCGAAAGATTGAAGGCCGTATCGAGATCAACAAGACAAACGCGCAATCCCCATGTTCCCCAGACGCCGGCAATGTTATGAGCTGCCGATGTCTTTCCGGCACCACCCTTCCGATTGACGATTGTGAGAACTGGCCCGGCGATACAGGTCACGTCCTCGTGCTCTGTGCTCGTGAACGCTTGAACTGCTACCATAGCCAAGGCTCCTGTTATCGGCCAACCATAGAGGGTGTACGTACACCATCACTATACCGCGCCGTGTCTCTCGTGTAAAGACTTTTCTTTCGATTCCGAAACTATTGGACTCGCCAGTTACTCGATCCCGTTATCTTCCCTGATGCCACCCGCATCATCGCTGTCGTGGCATATCTCTTCCATCATGTTTACACACATCAACGAAATCGTCAAATCATTTGAATTGGTAAATGACATGTCACTCCAAATACGGCTTGACGGGCTGCTCCGTGATTAGCGATCAGCGCAGGGTGGCGATAACAAGCGCGAACGTGATGCCACTGACGACCGCGCCCACGAACGCACCGACCGTTACTTGAGCAGGTGTATGGTCGTCCACTGCGACCCGCGCCCATCCGACGAGCGCCACTAGCGGCACGAGGAGCAGCATCCACCAACCGAACAATTCGAGGAAGACGACGACGATCCCGGCGGTCACCCCGGTGTGAATCGAGATCTTCCAATAGCGGGTGATTGCCAGGGCAATGATGAGCCCCGCCGCGCCCGCGCAGATCAGCCCGATAATCTGCGACGGTGCGCCCAATTTCAGGAGAACGACGAGGGCGGCGACGCCGCAGGCGAGCGTGAAGAGGATGATCCCGGCCCGTTGTTCGCGTCGCCGCACATGATGGTCCGTCACTTTCCCGCGTCGCAGTTGGCGGAGGAGATAGAGCAGGGGCACCACCGGCGCAAAGAGGATGCCGAGGAGACTCCATTTGAGGGCAGCACTTGTGGTCGGCGAATATCGCCAGGCGACGATGATGAGGACGACCGCAGCCAGCGGCGAGGGGGCGAAGACCTCGGTGATGATGCGAGCGAGGCGATTGCTTCGCCGGGGCGAGGATATCATCTTCATGCTGGTCATGTGGTTCTCCTCGACCTCGTTGACGAAGAAGGCGAATCAAGTATCTCATCGACCAATGACGCGGCGCGCGGAGCAAGTCGCCGATAAGCGCGCGCTATGCTTTGCAGATAGTGCAATTCCGCATCTAAATCGGTGTCACTCCTCGTGACGGGGGTAGCAACGGCCACCGGAACACGCCACCCTCGCCGCTTCGCTTGCACAGCGGCGGCCCACACGATCGCCTCGACACAAACGGGTGCGTCATTCTTGGATACGCCGAGCGTGTCGCATACTGCCCGGGCGCGATCGCGCATCGCTGCATCTGTGTACCGCCGCAACGCGACAACGCCGTCCTGTATCTCCATTACCCGTCGATAGAGGTGCAGATCAAGATTCCGGAACGTGAGGGCATCCGCGTGCGCGGAGCGTGGCGGATCGAGCGCAATGTCCGGGGTCACCGCGTACAAGTCGCGCCAAAGCGGATAGAGCAGCCGATGGGCGCAGTACTGTTCGCCCCAGCGGTACACACCGAGGAATCCCCCGCTCACCAAGGCCACGCATCCGCCAGCGAAAAGCGTATAAGCGAGCGTCGTCGGATACGAATGCGGGGGCACAATGCCGAGGAGCGCGAGGACGATATAGCCGCATTCGAGGCCGGCGTATGCGGTGCCGAGTCCCCAGCCGATGGTCTGCACGCGGGCTTGGAGCCGGAGGTATGGTCGGGGGATGCTGCGGACGACGTGCCGGTTTCGGAGCGATCGGGAGAAGATCTGGAAGACGAGAAGCCCGATGTAGAGGAGGAGCACGAGTCGGTACTCGGCAATGTACGGAGCCGTGCTGTAGCGCGCTTGGAAGTCTGTCGGCGCCTCGATCGGTACCGAGGCGTGGCTGAACAGTACCGCCATCGTCACGATTGTTCCCACCATCAGTCCGACGCTACCGAACACGCCGCGTTTGCGCTCCTCGTAATGCAGCAAGCGCATCACGACCGGCTGAAATGCCCACGCGCCGATGACACCGATGCTGTTACCGATGAGTCGCGCGAAATTCGGGACGCCGATGATGCGATCGATCTCCCGATAGATCGGCGGATGGAAGACCGTCATGCTCAGGGAAACCGCGAAGAGCGAGAGGCAGTTAGCGCGCTGCGCCGCGTCGTGCAGACGCCAGTGGAGCGCCCGCAATTTGACGAGCAGATATCCCCACAAGGCGACACCAAGGATTGCACTGACGAACTCACCCACCATCGTTCAATCCCTCCAAGCTGTCGAGGAGTCGAAGGGTATCGGCAACGTGCGCGTCGGGGGCCGCAGTATTCGCGTGTGCTCCGCTGATGCGTGTGAGGATGAGGGTGGCGATCATCTCCGCTTCCTGTTCCTCTGCGTCGGTGTATCGTGTGCCGCGCGGCGCGCGCAGGCCTTCGTCCGGTGGATCGGTGCCGGACAAGAGGGCCGCCAAGTCGGTGCCGTCGAGCCCTTCGTGGTCGCAGAGGATGTGTCCCAGCTCGTGCAGGATGATGTGTCGTTGATGCAGCGGCGCGGTGCGCTCCTCGTAGAACACGACATCCACGGACAGTTCCGCGATCCATGCGCCAAAGGATTCGCCGCGCAGCGCCATGGGACACAGAACGATAGGACGACCGCGACGATCAGCAAGTGATGCAACAAATATTTGTGTGTCAAAGGGGATGGGAACCGGGAGATCATGGATGCGCGCTGCACAGCGCTTGCGGAGCGTCTTCATGTCCATGGAGAAGGTCCCTTAGGAAGCTACACTTGGTCGGCTTCCTTCATAAAACGCTCGTCACCATCGCTCTGCGGCGGACGCGGCACCCGGCGACCACTGTACATCGCCTCGATCTTTCGCGCTTGCTCGATCATCTGCCCGATCACCTCGCGCGATTCCGGCGAGAGATCCGCAGCGCGCAGGGCCATCTTGCGCACGTCAGCATCGAGGGCGATGGGGAGTTCCTCGTAGAGGCGCGTGGCCTCCTCAGTGTCGAAGAAATACGTGACCGGTACTCCGAAGAAGCGCGCCAAGGTCTCCAGGACCTTCTTCTGCGGGTTGTCTTTCGCCCCCGTGTGCAACTGCCACAGGTATGCAGCGGAGATCGAGGAGCCGCC
>JALYUS010000684.1 GCA_030853625.1 Chloroflexota bacterium | reverse complement strand
GGAAGGGTTCACATGAGCATGATAACGCGGGCGATTCCGATTGCCAGCGCGTCGGCGCAGTACGCGACGATCAAGGATGCGATGGACGCCGCCGTGCAGCGCGTGCTCACCAGCGGCTGGTTCATCCTCGGTGCGGAGACTGAGGCGTTCGAGCGGGAGTTCGCTGCCTACTGCGGCGTCGCGCACGCCATCGGCGTCGGCAATGGCACCGATGCGCTGATGCTCGCTCTCCGCGCGCTCGGGGTCGGGCCGGGCGATGAGGTGATCACCGTGCCGATGACGGCGGCCTTCGGCGCCTTCGCGGGCTAACATGGCACGACACAGGGCTGCGGTTTTTGCGGTGCTCAACGTTTTTCTTAACCACGATGGAGCCTGATCCGCTCTCCTGATTGGCTACTCCTGTTTCTGACGTAAGGTCACAAAGCGGTTTTTGCTCGCCTTTCCTTGAATGCCTGTTGGAACCGCGCGTGCAGGCGTTCGTCCAGCAGTTCGGCGAGGTGGAGGACGCGGACGGCGCGGCCGGAGGCGTCCATGCCGCCGCGCAGGTGCATGATGCAGCCGGGGTTGTCCGTGACGAGCGTGTACACACCCGTGTGATCCACGTTTTCCAGTTTTCGCGCCAGGATGCCCTCGGAAAGTTCGGGGTAATCCGCCGAGACGGAGCCGCCGAAGCCGCAGCAGACCGCCGCTTCCGGCAACTCGACAATTTCCAGCCCCATCACCCGCTCGATCAGATCGCGCGGTTCTTCCTTGAGGCCCAGGACATTGTGTGACTGGCAGAAGTTATGGTACGTCACGGCCTCGCCGCCGGGCGCGGAGAGCGCGCCGTCCGGCAACTGTGCGACGGTCGTCAGGAACGAGGTGAGGTCGCGCGTCCGCTCGGCAAGATTCTCAACGCGCGCCAACCAGTCGGGTTCATCGGCGAACAACTGGGAGTAATCATGGGTGATCGCAACGGCGCACGACGCGCCTGCCGTGACGATCCAATCGGCCTCTGCCGCTTCCAATCCCTCAATCGTCGCCTTCGCCATCGTTTTGGCGCGGGGCCAGTCGCCGGAGTCGAAGGCGGGCAGGCCACAGCAATGCTGGCTCGTCGGCACGACGACATGCGCGCCGCATGCCTGGAGGACGCGCACCGTTGCCTCGGCCATCTCCGGGAAGAGGCGGTCGGTGAAGCATTGGATGAAGTAGGCCACCCGCGCGCCGGTCGCGCCCGTCTCGATGAGCGGTGGCGAGAGAATCGGTGCGTCGGGAACGCCCCGGGTTTCGCCGCCGAAGAGCCGGTCGCGGGCAGGCGCTGCCGCTGGAACGGGCAGGCTGCGCCATCGCTGGAAGCGATCCATCCCCGGCAGATCGGGGAGGAAACCATCGGGATCGGCGAGCGGTTTGCCGAGGCGGGCGGCGAGGCGCGCGGCCTTGTCAAAGAGCGCCGGGCTGGACCAGAGTTCCAATACCGGCCGCTTGTACCACGGCAGGCCGAACTCCTCGACCGTGCGGTGGCGCACTTCGAGGATTTGCTGCGGCAGCGGGATGCCGACCGGGCAGACAGTCGCGCAGGCATTGCACGAAACACAGAGCGACTGCGGGCCTGCCGCGTTCTCCCAGCCGTTATGGAAGCCGGTGTTCACCAGCCCGATCGCGCCTGAATAGATATAGCCGAAGGCATGACCGCCGACGACCTGATAGGGCGGGCAGACATCCGCGCAGGCGCCGCAGCGGATACAGCGGAGCGCGTCGTCAAAGATGTTGTCTGCGCGCATCGCGCTCCGCCCATTGTCCACAAAGACATAGTGCATTTCTTTGCCGGGCCGGTCGGGACCGTTGACGAAGGTCGAGTAGACTGAGATTGCCTGCCCGGTGGCGGAGCGTGCGAGAAGGCGCAATTGAAGCATCGCATCCGCCATCGTCGGCAGCAATTTCTCGTAGCCGACGACGACGACATGCACGTCGGGGATCGAGGTGACGAGTTCCGCGTTCCCCTCATTGGTGACGAGCAGCATCGCGCCCGTCTCAGCGACGAGCGCGTTCGCGCCCGAAATGCCGAGGCGCGCGGCAAGGAAATCCTGCCGGAGCGTACGCCGCGCCGCCGCCACCTGCCCAGGAATGTCGTTCGGATCGAGCGTTTCACCCGTCGCGGGGGAGAGCAGGCGGGCCGTGTCGTAGCGATCCATGTGGATGGCTGGCGCGATGATGTGCGAGGGGCGATCTTCGGCCAGTTGCACCAGCCACTCGCCGAGGTCGGTCTCGACAATGCTGATACCCCGCTCCTCCAGGTACGGTCCGAGGCCGATCTCCTCCGTCACCATGGACTTCGACTTCGTCAGCCGCGTGATGCCTTTGCGCGCGCAGAGGTCGGCGATATACCGGCTCGCATCCTCGGCGCTGGCGCTCTCGTAGACGGTCGCGCCATTCCGCTCGGCCATCGCCTTGAATTGGGCGAAGTAGGTCTCCTGATCCGCAATCACCGCGTCTTTGACCGCCGCGAGCCGGTCGCGCAGTTCCTCGAAAGTATGGCCGGACTGCTCCAGGGCGACACCGGCAGCCGCTTCTTCCCTGCCGGTGCTCTCGAACGCCCCGGTCGGTGTCGGCCCTTCGCCGTAGGTCTCGCCCGCCTCCTCGCTATCGGCGTAGTCGGCGAAACTCGTGTCCCGCCCGTTGCGCCAGTTGCGCTGGAAGCGGAGCAGTCCGGCGCGCATCCGGTCGTTCGCGAGCGCCATGCGGTACCGCTCCGCGAACGGCGCGGGCGCATGGTGGTCGGCAACCGCGCCGCGTGGCGTGTGGCGTTCGTCCGGCGGCGTCAGCGATCGTTTGACACGCGCGACACCGAGCGTCGCCGCGAGTCCCGCGCCGAGCGCCAGCCAGCCGAGATGACGCCGCCCGGTCTGACCCTCATTCGTCTGCATAATTCGTCTCTCCGTTTTCGCCATGCGCTGCCGCTCCGGTGTCGAGGAGGACGATGCGCAGTTCCGCCGGGCCGTGCGCGCCGACGCTGAGGCTCATCTCGATGTCTGCCGTCCGGCTCGGGCCGGTGATAAAGGAGGCGTAATGCCCCGCCGGGCCACCATCCGCACCCGTGAAGCGGTCGCGCAGCCATGCACCGGCCTCATCGAGGCCGGGCACGAGATTCGTGACATCGAGCACAACGATATGCCGGTAGGCGAGCATGCGCACGAGACGATCGGCGAGTGAATCCGCGATCGCGTACGATCCCGTCTCCGCCACCCCGAGCGCCGCGACGGAGAGGCCAATCGCCAGCGGGCCGAAGGTCGCCGCCGGATTGGTAACGTCAATCGGCGTCAGCGTGATGCCGCGCCCTTCGAGATGCTGCCGCAATGCCGGATATGTCTCTTCGAGCGCGGGAGCGAGCACGACGCGCCGCAGTTCGGGCGCGACGGCCGCCGCACGTGCGGCAGCAAGATTGGCAACCGCATCTAGCGACGTAAATTGCTCCACTGTCACGCCGAGTTTGCTGACGCGCGCGCGAAAGCGGCGTTGGAGAATGCCATAGTCGGGTGCTGATCGCGTGGCAACCGGAGGATGCGCGGTCACAAATCTATCCCCCTCATCGTCATCTCAACGAGCAAAACAGCCTGGTGCAAGGCCGATTCCATGCCAGTCGCTACTCTACAATGTTTCCCGGTCGGTCGCTACTGACAGCGAAAAGCGGTCTCTGACCACAGCAGGTTTTTCCGCGACTGAAGCGCCACACAATCATCGAATGTTCGTCTATATACATCAATTTTCTAAATATATATCCCGTGTCATGCGATCTTTGTGCGATCCGGCGCTCATTCAACCAGGTGATCATCGGTCAGTCAAAGAGCAGGCAGACCGGTGATGGAGTGTGGGCGATCGCTTCTGTTGCGGTTAGCGCGCCGGTGGATTGGTCAATCCGGAAGGTGACAACGTTGTCGGAATCCTGGTTCGCGGCAAGCAAGAAAACGCCCGTCGGATCGAGGGCGATACTGCGCGGGTTTTCCCCCTGGGTCGGCGTGTGGCCGCGCGCCGTCAGTTGCCCGCTCGACGCGTCAATGGCGAAGATCGCGATGCCGTTGTACGCGCGAACGGAGCCATAGAGGAACTGGCCGGAGGGATGCACAACGATTTCGGCGCCACTGCTTGCGCCCGTGAAGTCGGCAGGCCGGAGGGAGATCGTCTGGCGATGTACGAGCGTGCCGCGCGTCGCGTCCCAGGCGAAGGTGTCAATCGTCGAGCCGAGTTCGTTGATGACGTAGGCATAGCGGTTCGTCGGGTGGAAGGCGATGTGGCGCGGCCCGGCCCCCGGCGCGGCCTGCCCGCACGACTGCTCGGTCACGCCGCCATCGGTGACGATGTCGTGCGCCTGCAACTTTCCTGTTACGGTATTCAGGCGATAGACGAGTGTCCTGTCAATGCCGAGATCAACGAGCAGCGCGAAGCGGCCGGAGGGATCGAACGTAATCATGTGCGCGTGTGGTCCCGCCTGCCGCGCCGTGTTCGGCCCCGATCCCGTGTTTTGCACAAGATCGCTGATCGCACCGAGGTCGCCATCCTCCCCAATCGGATAGACGGCGACGTTGCCGCTACCGTAGTTCGCCACGAGGAGATACCTACCGCTCGGATCCACCGTCAGATGGGCGGGGAGTGTCCCGTGCGTCGGCTGCGTATTGAGCGGCGTCAGATCCCCCGCATCGGCATCGAGCATGAAAGCGCTCGCACCGCCGCCCGGCTGCCCCTCGTGCGTTTCCGTCTCGTTGACGGCATAGAGCGCGCGTTGCGACGGAGCAATGGCAAGGAACGAGGGATTGACGACGCCGACAATCGTTCGCACATGGGTCAGCACACCGGATGACGGGTCCATGCGGTAGACGGAGATGCCCTCCGCTCTGCCATGCATCGCGGCTTCGGTATAGGCGCCGATGAAGAGGAAGGGCATGCGTGCAGTGGTGGTCATAGGGGGCACTCTCCGTTGTCGTCACGAGCATCGCGAGCAATCTGCGGCGGCAATGCGCCATCCACCACGGATTCTTGCGCTCATGCCAATGCATGTCAAACAAGCGCCTCGCTGGTATCTGTTCAGGGATGAGGGGAGGCGGTATGCTGCCGGGATGATCGATCTGAAGACCGCCAGCCGCGATGCGTTGATTCGGCTGATCGTTTCCCAACACGAAATGATCGCCCGGCAAGAGCGCGT
>JALYUS010000126.1 GCA_030853625.1 Chloroflexota bacterium | reverse complement strand
CCGAGGCCGATGCGCCGGTTCGCGCGCACCTTCTCCTGAATCTGCGGCAGCGGCAGCGGGTTGACATCAATCACGTCGTCGAGGAAGCGCACCGTCAGCCGCGTGACGCGCTCCAATTCCTCCCAATCGAGAAACACTGTCTCCCCGACCCGGTTGGTCGTTGCCGCGAGATTGATCGAGCCGAGGTTACACGCATCATAGGGACCAAGCCATTGTTCGCCACAGGGATTAGTTGCTTCAAGCAATTCAATTGCGGGAGTTGGATTGCTCTTGCTGTTATTCGCACGGTCAATGAAGACGAAGCCGGGATCACCGGAACGCCAGGCGGCGTCCACGATCTGCTCCCAGATTTCGCGCGCGCGCTTCCGGCCGACGACGCCGCCGGAGTGCGGCTCGATCAGGTCGTATTCGGTGTCGTCCTTGACGGCCTGCATGAACACATCGGTGGCGGCGACGGAGATGTTGAAGTTCGTCACACCGCCGTCGAGTTTGCAGGTGATGAATTTCTCGACATCCGGGTGATCCACGCGCAGGATACCCATGTTCGCGCCGCGCCGCGTGCCACCCTGCTTCACCTGCTCGGTCGCCGCGTCGAAGATGCGCATGAACGAGACGGGGCCACTCGCGACGCCCTGGCTCGTGCCGACGGTGCTCCCCTCCGGCCGAAGCCTAGAGAAAGAAAATCCCGTCCCTCCACCTGACTTATGTATAACAGCCGCGTACTTTACGGCGTCGAAGATACCCTCAATCGTATCCGGGACGGGGATGACGAAGCAGGCGGAGAGTTGCAGGCCATTGTCCTTGCCCGCGTTCATCAGCGTCGGGGAATTGGCGAGGAACTTGCCGGTGACGAGCACTTCGTAGAACTGTGCGGCGGTCTCATAGACATCACCGCCGTAGTTCGCTTCCGCTTGGGCAACGGCGGTGGCGACGCGCCAGCAGAGGCCGTCCTCGTCTTCCAGATATTGGCCGTCCTTTTTCCAGAGATACCGCTCGCGAAGCACACGCACGGCAGGCTCGGACCACGTCCCCTTCAACGCGGGGCGCTGCATCGCCGCCGCATGCGTACCGTTCCCGTTTGCGTTCTGTCCGTTGCTCGTCTTTCCGGCCATGTTTGTCACCTTCAGATGCTTCGTGGATACCGATGCCATCGCCCGTGACTCCCTTCATCCCAACCGACATGCAGGTATGGCGCCCGGTGAACCCGACCTGCCCCACGTGATCGTGCCGCCGAAATTAGAACAAACCCTGCGCCCGCGATTCCCACCCCGCTGTCGGGAAGGAAAGAGGATATATCGGGGTGTCTGCAATTCGGCACCACAAGATGTAGGGGTATCGTAGCGGCAGTCGTGCCGCTTGTCAAGGGCAATCAGTATATACGTACATTCTGTACGTGTCAATCAGGCACAAGAAGAAGAACAATGGGGATAAAAGCGGCAATCGGTGGACGACGCGTCACTCAGGCTACAGTGCATGGAGAATACGTTGAATCCCTACCGCACATCGCAAACGAATCCACGGGCGTATTCTCTATTCGCGCGTGCGCAGAAACGCCTCGCCTCGCCACTCGAACACATCCGTGACCTGTCGCGCCTTCCATGCATTCAAGGGGGGCAAGGTATCGGAGCCGAACCAGCCGATTTCGGCGATCTCCTCCGCCTGCAAGACGAGCGTGCCGCCGGTGACGACGCCGTTGAAGACGAAGACGAGAATGCGGCGCGGACGATTGAAATAGACGCCGATCAGCCCGCGTGGCGCGACCGTCAGGCCAATCTCTTCCTTCGCCTCGCGGATGGCGGTCTCTTCCGGGGATTCGCCCGCTTCCGCACCGCCGCCGACGAAATCCCACACCCGGTCGCCGTACGCCTGATGGATGAGCAGGAGCCGCCCGGTGTCATCGCGTAGCGCGAATCCGGCGGCCATCACGTACGGGGCGCTCATCGTGCCGCCCGGTCAGTGTTCGTCGCGAGCAGCGCGTCAATCGCGGCGGTCGTCGGGATACCATGCGGGCCAGGCGCGGTGATACTGAGCGAAGCCGCCGCGCACGCGACGCGCGCCGCCACTTCCGGACGCTCACCGCGCGCCAGTCCCACCGCCCACGCCGCCGCGAAGACATCGCCCGCGCCCGTTTCGTCGCGCACCGGGACCGGGAAGGTCGGCACGCGCGTCGTCGTATCGCCTCGGAGAATATCCACCCCCAGCGGGCCGTCTGTGATCGCGCCTAAACCATGCCGCGCGACACGGCGGACGGCCACCTCCGCTACGTCGCACTCCTCGACGGAAATAATCATCGCGCTAAGGCGATCCAGTAGGCGAGTCGTCAAGGTGAGCGTCACATGCTGGATGGGCGAGGGAAGCATGTCCCACCGGCGCAGCCAGCCTTGCGGCGTCGCGACCGTCCATGCTCCCTCACGATCCGCGCCGAGCGCCTCTGCCCACGCGTCCGGCGGCAGTTCGTTCGCAATTGGGCCGAGATGGAGAACCGTCGCACGACGCCACGCGGTCGGTAATGCCTCCGGGAGGATCGGCCCGGCCCACGCATGGAGCGTCTGCTTCCGCCCGGCGGCTGTCGGGATATTCTCGAAGGTGGTCGTCGCGGCGGCGGGGACGACATGAATGGCGAACGACGTGTCGAACGGCGCGAGTGCGGCGGCAATGGCGGTCGGATCACCCGCCGTGAGGATGCCGACACGCATCCCCATCCGGGCAGCCGTCAGCGCGCTGTAGAGCGCCGTCCCGCCGGGCAGGAACGATCCGTCCGGCTGCACATCCAGCGCGCAATGCCCCACAACCACATAGTCAGGTGTCATCGGCACGACCACAGAGGATACAGGTTAAACCGCCAGGGAAGGACGCGAACGCAGAGCGCGCAGAGAATGCAGAGGACACAGAGAATGAATTTCTTTTTCCCTCTCTGTGTTCTCTGCGTTCTCTGCGCGCTCTGCGTTCAAGTCTTGTTCCTCTTGGCGGTTCAGTCTTCCGAGTTAGCGCGGGTAGATGACGATCTTACGGGCCTCGCCCTCGCCCTGGCTCTCGGTATAGACGGCGGGATGGTTACGTAGCGCGAGGTGGATGACGCGGCGCTCATTCGGCGGCATCGCTTCGAGTGGCAGCGGGCGATGGCTCTGCGCGACGCGCTCCGCCATGCGATCCGCCAGCCCAAGCAGCGCTTCCTCGCGCCGCCGCTTGTAGCCGCCGACATCCACGACGACGCGATTGAAGCCGCCGACCCGCTTGTTGACGAGCAGCGTGACGAGGTACTGGAACTGCTGAAGCGTATCGCCACGCCGCCCGATCAGCACGCCGAGATCGGGGCCAACGATGTCCACACCGACGGTCGGCGGTTCGCCCGGCTCCATCTCAATCGGTGGGTCGAGCGGATGCACGGCGGCTTGCAAGCCCATCAGATCCACGAGGTCTTCGGTGATCTCCTGCGCGACCGCAAGAAGGGCGGCGTTGTCCTCGACATTGCCCCGGCCGTCTTCCACGTCCTCCGGCTCGCGGCGATTGCCGGGCGGCGGGGCATCGGTGCGGACATTACCAGCGGCAGCGCCGGGCGGTGGGGCATCGGTGCGGACGTTGCCGGAGACGGTCCCCATTGGCAGCGGGATGACGCGCACGAGCGCCTCGTCCACGTCGTGGATTGTCGGGTCTTCGAGGACTTCGATTTCGACCTGATTGTAATTGAGATTCAACTGCTGCAAGGCGAGGCGCACGGCCTCATCCACCGAACTCGCGGCGATCTCAACGGCGCGCCGCGCGGGTTGTTCCCCGTTTTCCCGACCCAGTGAGCGACCCCTTCGACCCATCGGTTGCCGTCCTTGCATGAACTAACTCCCTCCGCTGCCCGTTTGCTCGCCGATCGAATCGGGCGCGGGCCGGACCACTTTACTCTTTCGGGGGGCGGGCGGCGGCATCTTGCTCGATGCGTCCGTCGTGCCGATTGCCTTGTTTGTGCTGCGCGACTGCCCGCCCTTGTTGCGTGCGCCGGGCCGATTCGCGCCGTTCGCGCTGGTGGTTCCGTCGGTTCCGTTCAGCCCATCCGTTTTGGCGCGTTGCGGCGGCGTCGCGCGCGTGCCACTGATATTGTAGGTCGAACCCTTGAGCGGGCGACCATCCGGTCCCAGCCGCTGCTGCTTCGGCGCTTCGGCGCTTTTTTCAGGCGTCGTCTCCTGCCGCTCCTGCTGCACCGCCATGCTCTGCTGCATAAACGCCTGGATGCGCGAGGGCTTCTTATTCGTCACGGACTTAAGCACCCGCGCCTTCTCCACCTTGGCCGGCAAGAAAGGGAAAATATCGGAGAGGGATCCCCACCCGGTGATAAAATACTGCTGGAATGCGCTGAAGACCGCCTGCACCGCCCAGTACAAGACCATCGCGGAGAGGAAGTTCCAGCCGAAGACGAGCACGAGACAGGTTGAAACGGAGATGAGCGTGCTTTGCAACTTCGTCTGCTGATCCTGCTGCGCACGCTTGGCGGCGTTCGGCAGGGACATGCGTGTCTGGATCACCTGGAAGATAAACGCGAGGAAAACGAGGATGCGCAGATGATCCGCTTTCCCCTCAAGTTGCGTGAGATCCTTGACCCAGAGAAAGCCAAAATGCCCTGACCAGTGCTGCGAGACCTGACGCATCGCCTGATAGACGACGAGGAAGACGGGCAACTGGATCAACACCGGCAGACAGCCGGCGAGCGGATTGATGCCGTATTCCTGATAGACGCGCATCTGCTCCTGCGCGAAAGCCTGCTTGTCGTCCTTGTACTTCTTTTGCAGGTCTTTGATGATCGGCGCGACATCCTGCATCGCCTTGGACGACTTGATGGACTTGAAGGTCAGCGGCGCGAGCAGGAGTTTGATGA
The DNA here is from genome assembly GCA_030853625.1 of Chloroflexota bacterium. GTDB lineage: Bacteria > Chloroflexota > Chloroflexia > Thermomicrobiales > JALYUS01 > JALYUS01. The sequence continues at coordinate 494 of JALYUS010000126.1, read as the reverse complement.
AAATCGTGAAGATAATGATTGTCACACCCAGATTGCCGCCGGTGGCATCACCGAGTGCCTGGATAAATCGCGCAACGAGTGTGATCGCGGGGCCGATAAGCGGTAAATGGGTCACTGTATGCCCTCCGTCAGGGAGTGCCCCGGCGCATGTGGCGTGAGGGCGAAATCATTAAAGGACTGCGGATTGAGGACTGAGGACTGCGGATTGTCCGCTTGTCTGTCCTCGCTCGATTCTTGCTTCTGTCTACTGTTTACTGCCCGCTGCGCGCTGCCCGCTACCCGCTCAGGTACCGGGTCGTAGCCGTGACCACCCCACGGGTTGCAGCGCATGACGCGCCACGCCGCCATCACGCCGCCCCGGACGACGCCGTAGCGCGCGATTGCCTCGTATCCGTACTCGGAGCACGACGGCACGAACCGGCATGAGGGCGGCAATACCCGCGAGATGGTGCGCTGATAAAGGCGAATGGTCAGGAGTACGAGCCATTTCATGC
>JALYUS010000663.1 GCA_030853625.1 Chloroflexota bacterium | reverse complement strand
TTCGTGTGGATGTCGGCAAGGAACTGGATCGCGGCGACCGTCTCCGGCGAGTTGAAGACGACTTTCAGGCCATCGTTGCTATTGATCGCCCCGCCGTACGCCTCCAGGATGCTGATGACCTGGTAGTTGCCGTCGCCGCTGCGGTTAGTCGTCATCCCCCAGCCGTAGCGGTTCTTGGATGGATCGGAGATTTCCAGGGCAATATCGCGCATGTTCTCGAAGGTCTTCATGTCCTCCGGCTTGATCCCCTTTTCTGCTAGCCAGTCCTTGCGCACGAAGAGGCCGGTCGCCTGTGTGGAGTAGGGGATGCCGTACCACTTACCGTCGACGAAGAGGTCAATCTTCGCCGCGTCCTCGACCGGGCCATACGCATCCTGCAACTGATTGACGACATCGGTCACGTCGAGGAGGTCGCCGAGTTGGTGCCATTGCGGCGCCCACCCGGCGCCATAGAACATCACCGGCGGGTTGCCTGCCTTGACTGCCGCATCCTGCTTCGCCGTGGTATCGCCCGTATCAACGTTCTGGTGGCTGTTGTCAACCGTCGCGCCGGTCAGTTGGGTGAATGCCGCTACCGCCTGATCGTACGCCGTCTCTGTGCCCTTGAAATACTCCTGGCGGGCGAGCGTCGTGATTGACTGCCCCTTGAACGCTCCTGCGGCGGGCGGCGCAATCGGTTTGATTGCGCTAGAGGCGACCGCGCTGCCGCTCGGGGCGGTCGTGCCGCTCACTGCCGCGCTACTGCTTGAAGCGGTCGTACTCGACGCTGTCGTGCTTGCGGCCGGTTTCGTCGCTGCTGCCGCAGCGCTCGTCGCCGGTGCGGTCGCCGCTGCCGGTGCGGTCGTTGGCGCCGCGCCGGTCGTTGGGGCGGCTGGCTTTGGCGTGTTGGTTGCGGCGCTCCCGCCACAGGCGGCGAGGATGGCGCCCGCAGCGCTGGCCGCGATGCCACTGAGGAACCTACGCCGTGTCAGTTGAGGATCTCGCCGTGTCTCTCTCTCCATTGCCTGCTCCTCCACATACTGAACGCGCCAGACGCCCGATTCTTCCGCACGCGAATACATACATACCGTCGCCGCACATACGTGCCTGCCATGTGACATCGCCTGGTCTTCGATGAACCGCAGACTCGCGCGAACGCCTGAGATAGCCGGTTGTCATATATTCCCCCATTCGGAAGTTACAGGCACGGTATCATCCGCCGTGCCATTTTGTCAAGCGGAAGTGACCTGCGGAGAATGAATTGGCGGAGGCGCACGATCGTCCTGGGGGTGCGCTACAATCTCTCTCGTCGTTGGTCGAGCAGTCCGTATGGAAGGAGCGGTTGATAATGGCGGGTATACTGTGGGGGCAAAGGGAGTCGGAGCGTCTCGCTGTGATCCATGATGATCTCGCGGCGGTAAGCACCGCGTCCGCGTGTCAGTTGCTCGTGCAGCAGGGATGGCGCAATACCTACATGCAGGGACTCCTGCCGCTCGAACCGCTGGGTCTGGGTATGCGGCTCGTCGGGCGGGCGCGGACCTGCCGCTATTTGATGCGGCGCGGGCCGGAGGGGCCACATGATCCGGCGAAGCGGCGTACCTCCGCCGAGATCGCGCTGATCGAGTCCATCGAACCGGGCGATGTCTTTTGTGTAGACGCGCTCGGCGTGCCGACCGCAGGAATCATCGGCGACATCCTCGCGACGCGCCTCAAGTATCGCGGGACGCTGGCGGCGGTGATCAACGGCGCGGTGCGTGACACGCCCTATCTGAAAAGCGTCGGTTTGCCGGTCTTCACCGGGCACGCTCACCCCTCCGCGAGCGGCCGGGACGTCGTCGCGGTGGATTACGACGTGCCATGCAACATGGCGGGCGTCTACCTGATTCCCGGCGACATCATCCTCGCGGACGACGAGGGCGTGCTGGCGATGCCGCTCGATCTGGCGGAGCATGTCGCGGCGCATGGCCCGGCGAAGGAGCAGCAGGAAGTCTGGATTCGCGGTAAGGTCGAGGCGGGCGGCTCCGTCCATGATTATTACCCACCGAGCGATGAAAACGCGGCGGCGTACGAGCGCGAGACGGGCCAGACCTATCATCGGTAACAGATCGTGCCCCAGCCTCGCTGCATTGCCGGAGCAATAGAGCGGAGGCTGGGGACGCGGTCGCTTATGCCAGCACCGGCATGCGGATGGCGGCGTGGACATAGCCCATGCCGTCCGCGATCTGGCGGAGAACATCAGGGAGGATCGCCTGCGGGCCATCGCAGAGCGCCTGCGTTGGGTCGTGGTGAACCTCGACGATTAGGCCGTCCGCACCGGCGGCGATGGCGGCGAGCGACATCGGGGCGACGAGTGCGCGACGGCCGGTGCCGTGCGATGGATCCACGATCACCGGCAGATGCGTCAAATCCTTGAGCAAGGGCACGGCCGTCAGATCGAGCATGAAGCGGACGATTGGATCGAAGCCGCGAATACCCCGCTCACACAGGACGACATCCTCACTTCCCTCCGCCAGCACATACTCCGCGCTCATCAGCCATTCCTCGATCGTCGCCGA
>JALYUS010000652.1 GCA_030853625.1 Chloroflexota bacterium | reverse complement strand
GTCAGAACGACGAACAGTACGTCATGCTTGGCGCGCGGATGATGCGCAGCGAACGCGGAAAAATAGACGATGAGGATGACGAAGATCACCGCCAGCACCAGCGCGATCCCGGCGACCGCCATCCGCTGACCACGAGAAAATTGTTCCATGTGCAACCCCCATTCCTACATCACCGCGCGAACACCGAAGAAGACCAGGCAGAAGAGGCCGAAGGCGATGCAATAATACCCGAACGGATCAAGCCGTTCCGTCTCGAAGTATTTGACGAGGAAGCGGACGGCGAGGTAGGCCGTGATACCGGAGATGACGAACCCCATCGCCGCGATGCCAAGCCCGATGTTCGCGTTTGCGTCGAAGAGTTTCGGCACTTCAAGGAGGCCCGCCGCGAGGATGATCGGCGTCGCCAGCATAAAGGAGAAGCGCGCCGCTTCCTCATGCCGCAGGCCCGTGAGCAAGCCGCCGGTGATCGTCGCGCCGGAGCGGGAGAAGCCAGGCAAGAGCGCGAGCGCCTGCGCCGTACCGACGCCGATCCCCTCCTTAAAACCGACATCGGCAATCTCCTTGCCGCGTGTTTCGGTCGCGACCGGCCCACCGCCCATGCCAACCGCCACGCGCTGTCGCCGCCGCAGCCGCTCGCCCGCCAGCATCATCACGCCGTTGAGGACGAGGAAACAGGCGACCAGAATCGGCTTGCTAAACAAATCCTTCAACGGCTTCTCCAGGAGGAAGCCGATAATACCCGCCGGGATCGTGCCGACGGCGATCAGCCAGCCGAAATGCTCGTCGGGATTGTCGGAGAGGGTGCGATTGCCGATGCTGCGCAAGACCGCCGCGATGATGCGCAGCCAGTCGCGCCAGAAAAAAGTCAGGAGCGCCGCCGCCGTGCCGAGGTGCAATACGACGACAAAGGCGACGAAACTGGCGTTGTTCGGATCGCCCTTTTTCCACTCGTCCCAGCCCAATAGCGCGGGAATAAGCACCGTGTGTCCGAGGCTCGATACCGGGAAAAGTTCAAACGCGCCCTGCAACAGACTAATGACAATCGCGTGCAACAAACTCATCGCATCCCGCCATCCCGCTTCATGATTTTCTCGCCCTCTTCATTGTGTCCGTTCACCCACCCGCGTCAAGCATACCACCGCTCTGTGATCGCAATGCTACAATACGTGCCGCGTTCGCTCGCCATAGATGAGGAGATAATTCAGGTGACGGAGCAGATTGGAACGGTCGCCTTCATCGGCGCGGGCGCGATGGCGGAAGCGATGCTCGCGGGGATGCTCGCGCGGGGCGTCATTCAGCCGGCGCACATTACCGCCAGCCATCCGCGTGCCGGACGGCGGGAGGAATTGCAGGCACGGTACGGTGTCGCGGCTGTTGAGTCGAATCGCGAGGCGGCGCGCGACGCCGGTCTCGTCGTCCTGACCGTTAAGCCACAGGTGATCCGCAGCGCACTCGCCGAACTGCGAGACGTGATCGCGCCGGAACAGGTCGTCCTCTCGATCGCGGCGGGCGTGCCGCTGACGACGATTGTCAATGGCCTCGGTGGGCACGGCGCGGCGGCACGGGCGATGCCGAACACGCCCGCACAGATCGGCGCGGGCGTCAGCGTCTGGGCGACGACTGCCGCTGTCACGGACGCGCAGCGGGAGATGATTGGCGCCGCCCTCGGCGCGCTCGGCCACGCCCACTACGTCGAGGATGAAAAACTCGTGGACATGGCGACTGCCCTCTCCGGCACCGGCCCGACCTACATCTTCCTCGTCATGGAGGCGCTGATAGATGCGGGTGTCCATCTCGGCTTCTCGCGCCATCTCGCGGAGCAACTGGTGATCCAGACGATGGCCGGTTCCGTCGCCTTCGCCGCCCAATCACACAAGCACCCCGCCGAACTGCGCAACCTCGTCACCTCGCCCGGCGGCACGAGTGCGGCAGCGATCTACGAGATGGAGAAAGGCGGCCTCCGCACCGTCCTCTCCAAAGCCGTCTATGCTGCCTACGAGCGCACCGTCACCCTCCGCAAAGCGCAAGAGCAGGACGAAAAGGATTGATCCCTGATGCGTCAGACCGCGCCGTCAGCAGCTACCACAACGCATGAGCAGCAGAGCGTCCGGCGGGCGATCGCGCTGCTGTGCGCGGTCATCTTCCTCGCGGATGTCGTCTTCGGCATCGTCGCGCCGACGTTTTCGCTCTTCGCACAAGACCTCGGCATTGCCGTCGCGCTCCTCGGCACGATCAACACGCTCGGCAGTTTCACCCAACTGCTGATTTCGCTCCCGATTGGGCTTCTTTCCGACCGCCTTAGTCGTCCGCGCGTCATCACGGCGGGCATGGTAATCTACGCCGCCGCGCTCGCCAGTTTCGCGGTGGCGCAGGGGCCGACGCTGCTGATCGTTGGGCGCATTTTCACCGCCTTCGCCTCCGTCGCGATCTTTCAGATTGGCTCGGCGCATCTCGGCGACATCACTGTCACCGGGCAACGCGAAGTAGCGTACGGCTGGCTAACGACGGCAATGGGCCTCGGTTTCACCGCCGGGCCATTGATCGGCAGCCAACTGGCGGAGCGCTACGGACCACGCAGCGCGTACGTCGCCGGAAGCGTCATCGCGCTCATCGGTGGGCTGGTCGCCTGGCGCTTCCTGCGCCATCCCGGCGGCCAGCGCCATGCCGCGCCACGCGCCGGGTCGCTCTTCGGCGGCATGCGACACATCCTCCGCCAGCGGGATATTCTCGTCGTCAGTTTCGGCAACATGTTGATGGGCGTCGCGTTTTCGGGCGCGATTTCAACCTTTTTTCCGATCTACGGCGACCATGTGATGATCTCTGAAGGGGCAATCGGCACGATGTTCGCGATCCGCGCGCTCGTTTCCGCCGCCAGCCGCTTTCCGAACAGCATGCTCGCGCGCCGGGTCGGCAGCAAGCCGATCCTGCTGATCGCGCTCTTCCTCGAAGTGATCGTGATGTTCAGCATCGCCCGGACAGGCCAGCGCGTGCTGCTCACCGTCCTGCTAGCGGCGGAAGGGCTTGCCTTCGGCGCGTACCTCGTCGCGGGGCAAACCTATATCGCGGAACACACGACGCGGGAGACGCGCGGCGCGGCGGTCGGCATCTATTCGACCGCCTCCAATTTGGGCGGGACAGCCGCACCGATCCTGCTCGGTTTGATCGCCGGTCGGTGGGGGATCGCCAGTGTCTTCACAGTGGCGTCGGGCGCGCTCGGCGTCGGTTTCATCGTCTGTGCGGCTGGTATGCTGTTCGTCTACCGCAGTGACGCGAGGCAACTCATTATCGAGCATGGGAGGAGTGCATCGCGATGACACGGATTTTGCTCGGCGAATGCAAGCAGGAAGTCTCCTCGTTCAATCCCGCGTTGAGTCATTACGACGATTTTACGTTCTCACGTGGCGACGAATTGATTGCGGTCCATCGGGGGGCGCAGAGCGAAATGGGCGGCGCACTGGGCGTCTTCTCCGCCCGTGACGACATCGAATTGGTTCCCGCGTTCGGCGCGCGGGCGATCACGTCGGGTGGGACGCTCGCTGCGGCGGACTGGCAGCGCGTTGCCGGTGAATTCCTCGATGCGGTGCGGGCCGCGCCGCCCGTGGATGCCGTCTACTTCTCGCTCCACGGCGCGATGTCCGCCGAGGGCGAGGGCGACCCAGAAGGCTATCTGCTCGCGGAAACCCGCGCAATTCTCGGCGAGCGCATCCCTATCGTCATCTCCCTCGACCTGCACGGTATCCTCACGGACCGCATCCTGGCGCATGTGGACGCCCTGACGGTCTATCACACCTATCCGCATGCGGATATGTATGAGACGGGCGAGCGCGCCGCGCGGCTCCTGCTCCGCGTCCTCGATGAGGGACTCCGGCCCGCGACAGCGGTTGTGAAGATTCCCGCCCTCGTGCGCGGCAAGGAACTGATCACCGAGACGGGGCTTTTCGGCGCATTGATCCAGCGCTGCCAGGCGATTGAGGCCAGTCCAGGCGGGTTTTCCGCCGGGATGTTCATCGGCAATCCATTCACCGATGTCCCCGACTTGCGGTCGAACAGCATCGTCATCACCGACGATCCGGAGCGTTCGGCGCGCGAGGCGCTGGCGTTTGCGGAAGATTTCTGGGCAGTCCGCGAGAAATTGCATGAAGACCTGACGCCGCTCGCCGATGCCGTCCGGATAGCGAAGAAGACGACCGGCGCCGTCGTGATGATGGACGCGGCGGACGCGACCAGTTCGGGCGCCTCCGGTGACAGCAATGCCATCCTCCGGGCGCTGATGGAGGCGGGCTACCAGGGCCGAACACTCGTCCCGATTATTGACCCGCGCGCCGCCGCAGCCGCCTTCAGAGTGGGTGTCGGCAACCCGGTGCGCACCGAGATCGGCGGTGCATTCGACCCGCAACGGTTCCCGCCGCTGATGATCGAGGGGCAGGTGCATCTGCTCTCGGACGGGAAATTCATTGCGGAGTTCAATGGGATGGAGGCATACTCCGGGCCGACCGCTGTGGTGATCGCGGCAAACTACACCCTTGTCCTCGGCAGCCGCCCGGTCAGCCTGCACGACCGTTCGCTGTACTTCGCGCACGGGCAGGACCCGAAGCAGTTCGATTGCGTTGTCGTCAAGTCACCGCACTGCAAGCCGCACATGTATGCCGAGTGGTGTACCCGTCTCATCAACGTGGACGCCCCCGGCTCGACCAGTGCCAACCTGCCGTACCTCGGCCACACCGCATGCGCCCGCCCGATCTTCCCCCTCGATCCCGATGTCACATTCGATCCACAAGTGCAGGTTTTTCAAAGGACTGAGGACTGATGGTGGAATCCGGCGGGCGCACGTCTGTGCGCCCCTACGAATGGATATTTATCAATCGCCCAATTGCGCCGCCAGCGCCTCCGGGGTCGTGACGGGGAGTTGGCAGGCGTATCGCTCGCAAACGTACGCGGTCGCGTGACCATCAATCGGGTTGCGGGCGCGGAGAAGCGCCGGTTGGTCGTTGTCTGGCGTGCCAGATCGCCGGAGGGCGATGACGGTGTTCGGACGGAAGCGGTGATGGAGAATGCCGACGAGTGCGGCGGTATCCGGTGCCTCCGGTTCCCCGACAAGCGCCACTTCCTGCGGCGTGGCGAGGGCGAAGTCGAGGGCACAGAGGATGCGACCGAAGCCGGTCGGATAGCGGGTCATCGGTTTCCACAGACCACGCAGGACGCGATCGGCCTTCTCCGCGTACCCGTGATCGTCATAGAGCACAGCGAGCCGTTGCAGCGCCTCGACCGCGACCGAATTTCCGGCAGGGATCGCGTTATCGAAGACGCTCTTCGGTCGGGCGATCAGCGCCTCGTGATCGCGGCCCGTGTCGAAGAAGCCGCCGTTCGCGTCGTCCCAGAATTGCGCGACCATCGTCTCGGCGAGCGCATGCGCTTCGGATAGCCAGCGCGGATCGAAGGTCGCGTCGTAAAGGGCGAGCAGCCCGTCCGCGAGGAAGGCGTAGTCTTCCAGATAGCCATTCAGTTTGCTCTGACCGTCTTTGTAGGTGCGGAGGAGCAACCCGTCGCGCCGCAGCAGCGTGAGGGCAAAATCCGCCGCACGTTCCGCCGTGGCGCGATAATCGGCGCGATCGAGGAGGGCGGCAGCCTCGGCGAAGG
>JALYUS010000628.1 GCA_030853625.1 Chloroflexota bacterium | reverse complement strand
CGCGATCAGACCGCACGCGGCATCGCCGGTGGAGAGATAATCGCGCCGACTGGCGAGATTACCGAGGCGGAGCGGCCCACCCGCCTGCACTTGCTCGATGATGGCAGGAATCAGGTGCGCGTTCGTCTCCCCCGGCCCGAACTGGTTGAAGAGCCGCGCGATGCCGACGGCAATCCCGGTGCGCCGATGGAAGAGCGCCGCCTGTTGCTCGTTCCAGAGTTTAGTGTGGCCATAGATGTCCACCGGGCCGAGCGCGCTCTCCTCGTGGAGTGGCGTTTCGCTCGCCGCATAAACTGCCGCCGACGACGCGATCACGATCGCTTCGACGGTATCAACCGCCGCGCAGGCATCGAGCAACGTTTGCGTGCCGGTGACATTGACATCAATCGCGCGCCGGGGATCGGCATTGCAGGCCGGGATGAAATGAATCGCCGCGAGGTGAATAACGGTGCGCGGACGTTCGGTCGTCAGGCAGCGCGCGAGGGCATCCGCATCGCGAATATCCGCCTCAACCAGTCGCACCTGCCCACCAACGGCCGCCGGAAGGTGCGTGGGACTGCCGAGCGTGAGGTTATCGAGGATGATGACCGCGCGCCCGTCCGCGACAAGTCGCGCACAGACTCGCGACCCGACAAAGCCACATCCCCCGGTTACCAGCACTGGATCAGCGAACAATAGGACCCCTCACACTGCTTCCGCACCGTGCCATACGATGAACTGGCGTGCGGCCTTCCATTTCCGGCGCATTTTACCGTACAAGTGCGCACTCGTCGCTTTACGGCAGACGATGCTTCCGAGAGAATGCCGCCGGTGGATTAGTGTGGAGGAAGCAATGCGATGAAGAACTCTTCCGGTGAAGCATGCTCCACCATTACCGCAATGAAGATCGTCGTGGCGAGCCGGGCGGTTGCGCCGCTACATGGCGTGGGCGGGCTGGAACGGGCCGTTGCGGATGTCTGCTCCGCGCTTGCCGATCGTGGGCACCATGTGACGCTCGTCACCGCGACGCCGACGCAAGGCATGGCGGATGATTCCCTGCTCCGTGTGAACGAACTGATCACTGTGCCGTGGGCGGATAATCGCATCTTCCGGCGTGGCGGCGTGTTGGATCGTGTGGCCCATTATCCGCGCTTTGTGCGCCGCGTGACGGAGGCATTGAAGGCAGGTGATACCGTCTTTGACGCGGCGATTGGGCACGGCGCGGCGGCGGCGGCGTTCGTGCCACTGCTCGATACCGGGCAAGTGCGCCGCCTGCTGATCAACCCACATGGCATGGAGGAATTTTCCGCCACGGGTCTAAAACGGGCGCTCCTCACGCCGCAGCGGGCGCTCGTCCGGCGGGCGGCGCGGCACGCCGACCGGGCAATCGCGCTCGACGCCTTTCTCGTTCCCGATGTGATGCGCAATCTCGGCCTGCCGCGCGACCGGGTAGCAATTGTGCCGAACGGCATTGATGTCGCGCGCGTGGATCGCCTCACCGGGACTGTTTCCCCACCACATGACGAGCCACCGGTGCTCGTCAGTCTCGCGCGGATCGAGCCGAACAAGGGGCTGGATGTGCTCGCCGCCGCGCTCGGCATGATCGGCGATCAGTTGCCTAATGGTTGGCGCTGGCTGCACATCGGCGACGGCGCCGCCCGCCCGCAGGTGGAAGCAGCCATCACGCGCGCGGACATCGGCGCGCATGCCACGCTGCTCGGTCGCCTCTCTGACGAAGAACTCCATCGCACCCTCGCGACGGCAACGCTCTTCGTCCATCCGACGCGGTACGAGGGCAGCCCGCTTGTAATGCTCGAAGCGATGGTACACCGCTTGCCGATTGTCGCCTCCGCTGTCGGCGGTATCCCGGACAAAGTGATCCCTGATGAGACGGGCTGGCTCGTTCCGCCGGACGACCCGGCGGCGTTGGGCGCGGCGATCCGCTCGGCACTCAGCCAGCCACCTGCTATACTGCGCGCGGTTGGGGAGCGAGGACGCGCGCGCGTCCTCGCCCACTTCAGTCTGACACAGGTCGTGGATGAATTAATCACACTACTCGGTACGATACCGCCGCGAGACGAGAGGTGTTGATATGGACC
>JALYUS010000617.1 GCA_030853625.1 Chloroflexota bacterium | reverse complement strand
GGCGATCAGGTGCGCGTGATTTCCACATACGGTGAGATGACGGTCACGGCGCTCATCAGCGAGCAAACACAGCCGGGCCTCGTCCATCTCGATTTCGATGTGGAGGCGATCGTGCGGAATGGTTCGCACACACCATCGTTGGACCGGGCATGGCGGATTGGCGAACTGAAGGTGTGCGCGGTGGAAGTTCTGCCGACGGCGCAAGCGCGGCCGGAGATGGTTGCGGCGGGAGGCGACTGAGCGATGATGTTCGCGGTGGTCACTGGTCTCGGCCGTCAGCCCAGCGACCGGGATAGTATCGCCGAACAGGAGACCAACTCCGCAGTCGGCTCCCGACGATTGAAATGACCTGCGCCGACTCGCACGGTCGGTGCAAGGCCCGAAGCAGGAGAACATGCGAGTCGGCGCGTTGCCGCTCCACACTGTTCCGGTGATACCGATGGATTGTCTGCGTCCGCTGATCCGGTGTCGACGATCACATTTGCGCGGTACCCCGGGAGGCGGCCATGGACGATGACCCGCGACGCCAGCGATCGCATCGCCTGCACCTCCCCCACTACCTCCCGTTTGCCTTCTTCGGCGCCGCCCAGGTCGGCATCGCCGGCCTCATCATCCCGCGTCTCGCTGGCACCGCCGCTCTCGCCGGTGTCGCGTGGGCCGCCTTCTATCTCGGTACCGGTGTCGCTAGCATCGTCTGGGGGCAACTCACCCGCCGCCTCGGGCGGGCCGTGATCCTGCGGGCGGGCCTCGTCCTCAGTGTTGCGGGGATGCTCGGTCTCGCCGTTGCCCGTGGGCCGACGATACCGATCGCCACCGCGCTCCTCGGTGCAGGTGGTGCGGGAGTACAGATTACAACCATCCTCTTCACTCGACTTTCCCCATTCAGACGGAGGGGCCAATCGGGTTTCCCCTTGCCGAGTCAGCAGTTCTCGATCGTGCGGAGACTTTTCGTATCTCACCCCTGGACACCGATATGCGAAAAGCCAGCCCCGGAGACTATAGTGCCACTGAGGAGGCCCGAGACGCGGTTGAGACAGGCAGTGGTCGCTTGGCGATTGCCAACACCGGATGGATACGCTGCTGATCAAATGGGGAAAGTCGAGCTTCATCCGCCTCTGGTATCCCCATCCCCAGTGGGACACGGAGATCGGCATCGTCGAGACCTGGATGGGCATCGGTCAGGTCGGCGGCATGCTGCTCGTGGCCGTGGCTGGGAGCGCACACAACAGCGCGCTGCTGGCCAGCCTCCTTTTTGGTGTCGCACTCCTCACCGCGCTCCCCTTCCGCGATCCGGGCGATCGCAAGCCTCGGCTCCGCGTTGCGCGCGAACACGTCTCGATGCAACGGCTCGAGCAATTCGCGCTCGCGCCGGTCTATCATCTCGCCGCGCTGCGCCGCGCGGACCTGCGCATTCTCTTCACGGCTCCTCTCCCCCTTCTCCTCGGGCGATGGGGACTGCTGATGCTCGCCTCCATCCCGGTCGCCGCCTTTGCCCCCTTACTCCTGCACGATACCTTCGCGCTCAGTGGCCAGACGGTCAGCGTGGGGCTGGCGGTCGTCGCCGCCATCGGCGTGGCCTGGTACCGACCGGCAAGCGGCGCAAGCCACCGCTATGGAGCGGTCCGGGTGGTATACGGCGGGGCGTTCGTGCGCGCGGCGGGCATCCTCCTCCTCGCCCTCGGGACGTGGCGGCACGGCCCCGGGTGGGCGGCGTTCGCCAGCTATGCGCTCTTCGCGATGGCCTGGCCGCCGCTCTCGGTCGCCTCCACGATCCGGGTGGGCGACCTGGCGCGGCCCGAGCACGCGGGCACGGCACTCGGGCTGTATAACGCGATCGCGAGCGGGGCGCGGGTGATCGGCAGCGCAGCCGCCGGCCTGCTCGTCCCCCGCCTTGGCTATGCGGGGCTACTCGCCATCTGCGGCGTGATCGTGCTGCTGACGGTGTGCATCCCGCCCGCGCACGCCGCAGGGGGAATGGTCCGGGGCAGAGCATATGACGAGGCACGACCGGGCGTATGATCGGTGCGATTGCAGTGGGAGGGGAAAGTCCGCACGGGGCCGATCAGCGACACGAGGCAATCGTGCGCCATCCGAGGACATCTCGCCGTATGATGTGGGCTCGCTGCCAATCTCGATGCAGTCTAGCGACCTGTTTCCTCGTTGGGATTTCCCGGAGCAGGATCAGCCGCAGGCATTGGCGCGTTATGCGTTCCCGGTTACGGTGCTCGCGGCCGGAAGCGTGCCACTGCGCAATGCAACATGGCACCAATGAACAGGGGGTGGACATGCGATCGCTTGGCAGAGACCAGCCGGAGGCAGCGCAGCAGCGACGGATGGTCCTGGGGCTGGAGCCACCCGACTTCCTCGACCCCGCCCATGAGTGGCGACGCATCTTCGCGGAAACGTGGGGCACGTTCCTGCTGGTCGTCGTCGCTGCCGGGGGCGGGATCGTTGCTGCGACGAGTGCTGGGGCAGTCACGCTGGGCATGGTGGTGGTTGCACCGGGACTGATGGTCATGGCAATCATCTACTTTATGGGCGCGGTCAGCGGGGCCCATTTGAACCCCGC
>JALYUS010000112.1 GCA_030853625.1 Chloroflexota bacterium | reverse complement strand
CTCGCGATCGAAGCGCACCACCGCGAGAATCGTGTCGGGCGTTGCGGGGTCGAGCGCGATGAGTGCGAACCGATTGATGCCGTCAAGGTGGGTGAAGTAGTGTGCCTGCTCCGCCGTCAGTTCCCGTAGGAAGCCGAAGAAACGCAAGTAGATTGACTGCTCACTGAGGGTACGGTGGAACGCTTGGAGTGTTCCGCTATCCCCCGGTCGGATTGGCCGGAAGGGGATCATCGTGCCATCCGCCAGCGTGATCGTTCCCTGGTCGCCGGGCGATGAGGGCGTCGGTTTTGCTGATCCTTCTCCCATACTGGCCCATCCTCGTTGGGGCACTGCAGCGATGTTCGCACCCGTCTGCGTACGCGGCCTGCTATGCTAGAGTACACCTCGCAGCCTGGGCCTTGCTGCATCGTGAGAAAGACGTGTGATGGAAGAGTCAACCGCGCAACACCTTCTCACTCAGCTCGACATCCTCGATGAGGCGATCCTGACGATTTCCTCCGAGCTCGATCTCGACGCCGTTCTCCAGCACATCGTGGACCTCGCGCGCACCCTGCTCGGCGCGCGGTACTGCGCTCTCGGCATCGTCGGCCCGGACGGTTTCCTCTCCGACTTCATCACCGCTGGCATGTCTGCGACCGAACGAGAGGCGATCGGCGCACTGCCCCGCGGCCACGGCATCCTCGGCGTCCTGATCCGCGAGCAACGACCCCTCCGGATGCGCGACAGGTGCGACGATCCCCGTTCGGTCGCTTTCCCGCCGCATCACCCGCCAATGACGAGTTTCCTCGGCGTGCCGATCCGCATCGGCGACGATGCCATCGGCAATCTCTATCTGACGGAGAAAGAAGGCGCCGACGCGTTCACCGATGCGGACCAGCAGCTAGCCGAACGCCTCGCACGGCACGCGGCGATCGCGGTGACGAACGCGCGGCGCTTCTCCGAGAGCGAGGGGCAGCGCCGCCAACTCCAGACGATCATCGACTACATGCCGGACGCGGTGACGATCCGTGAAGCGCCGGGCGGGCGCGTGCTGATGGCCAATGGCCTCGCCCGCAACCTGTTCGGCCATGCGACGCTGCCCAAGGGCGGCTTCGCCGAGCCGACGACCGGCTTCCGTCCGGAAGGTCCCAGCGGCCAACCGCTCGCGGTGCGAGACACGCCGACGGCACGCGCCCTGCTCAAGGGAGAGGGGAGCATTGACGAGGAGATCATCATCCACGACCGGGAAGGCAGGCCGACGCATGTCGCCGTGAGCGCGATCCCCGTGCGGGACCCCAACGGCGCGGTCATCACCGTCGTCAGCCTCTTCCGCGACGTCACGAAGGCGCGCGAAGCGGAGCAGTTGAAGGACGACTTCCTCTCCCTGATCTCCCACGAGCTGCGTACCCCGCTGACGACGATCCAGGGTGCGGCGCAGACGCTCCTCACGCGGGGGGACGCATTGCCGCCCGAGACGCGCGACGCCCTGCGGACGGATCTCATCAATGAGAGCGAGCGGCTGTCGCGCATGCTCACGAACATGCTCGCCCTCGCCGCCTATCAGGCGGGACGCCTCCACATCGAGCGCGACCCCTTGCTCATCCAGCCGCTCCTCAGGCAGGTGGCGCGGGAGGTGCAGTCCCGCTATCCGACCCATGCCGTGGTGGTGGACGTGCCGGGGCAGCTCCCAGCCGCCGAAGGGGACGAGGATCTGATCGCGCAGGTGATACGCAACCTCGCGGAGAACGCGGCGAAATACTCCCCGAATGGCGGCGCGATCACGCTGAGCGCGGCGGCGAACGGCATCATGACCGTCGCGGTGCGCGATGAAGGGCCGGGAATCCCGGACGAGGAGCAATCACGCATCTTCCAGCGCTTCCACCGTGCGAGTACGGGGACGCAGGGGATGGGCCTCGGCCTCTATCTCTGCCAGCGACTCGTCGAGGCGCACGGCGGCCGACTCTGGGTAGAAAGCGCGCCGGGCGCGGGCGCCACCTTCCGGTTCACGCTCCCGATTGTCGCGATGGAAGAAGGGGACGAATGATCAAGAAACCGACGGTCCTCGTCGTGGACGACGAACCGCCGATTGTCCGGCTCGTCCAGGCGAACCTGGTATCCGACGGGATGCGCGTTCTGACTGCGCCCAATGGACCGGACGCGCTCGCCATCCTGGAAGACGAGCCGGTGGATTTGATCGTGCTCGACGTGACGATGCGGGGGATGGACGGCTTCGAGGTCCTGCGGCACATCCGGCACTCCTCGAACGTGCCGGTGATCATGCTGACGGCGCGCACGCTCGACATGGAAAAACTGCGTGGCCTGACGAGCGGCGCGGACGACTACATGACCAAGCCGTTCAACCCGGACGAGTTGGCGGCACGGATCACGGCGGTGCTGCGGCGAACGAGCGGACAACGGATGGGCGCGGCAGACCGGTTGCGTTACGGCGATGTCGTGATTGACCTCGAACAACGACGGGTGCTCCGGGGTGATGCGGAGATCCATTTCTCCCGCACCGAGTGGGAATTGCTGACCGAATTGGCGAGTAATCCGGGCAAGGTGCTTCTGCACCGCGAACTCCTGACCCGCATCTGGGGTAGCGAGTTCCAGGACGAGTCGCAGTATCTGCGTACCTGGGTCAGCCGTCTGCGCAACAAGCTCGGCGACGCGGTACCGATCACCACCTTTCCCGGCCTCGGCTACCGCCTCGAACCGCCGACCGAGACATGATGAAGGGGGCGGTTGCCCGTCCCCGTTACCCGCGTTTTTTCTCTGCGCACTCGTTTTACGCGGGCGTCGCACCGTGCCGGACGCTGGCGTTGAGCGGTATTCCGTGCCGCCGGTGAGCGAGCAGGGCGTTGATCGCGGAGAGCGCCGCTGCCAGGAGCACACTTGCCGCGATGATCGCGATGTATGTGCCGTACGGGTACATCGCCCACCCGGTCACCAGCATCACCAGGAAGATCGTCGCCATGACCAGCCACTGCCCTCCGGTCGCCTCGATCGCTTTCGGCGCCGCGATGGTCTTGCCGAACAGCTGTCGCACGTCAATTGCGTAGGAGAGCGCGGCCTGTGGAACGAGGGCGACGAGCCAGATGATCGCCAGCCACATAAAGGCCATCGGCGGGTTCGTGCTCGACGTACCTTCGGAAAGGTACAGGAAGTTGACGAACACCGCCAGCCCTGCGATCGCCATGAGGAAGAAGCGCGACGCCGGGAACTTGACGACGAGGAAAAAGAGCACGCCGATCGGCATGAGGATCTCGCCGAGGACGACGAGGTACGAGAAGAGCTTCGTGTGCTGGATGAAGGACTTGTTCAGGTGGCCTACCACCGGCAGGACCTCGGGGTTGGGGTTGGTGGGGCTCTTGAGCGCTTTGGCATCTGCGCCCGTGATGAAACCGGTGATCGCCGTGCCCGCCTTGTCACCGACCCAGACGGCCTCGCCCGCCTTCGCGCGGCCGGCGGTGAAGTAATCGTAGCCAGCGGTGCAGGCGGCGAATATGACCAGAAAGCCGATGAAGGCGCTCAACGCCGCAGTCGAACTGAAGGACCGTTTCAACGATTGCATGGGAAACCTCCTGAGAATGTACAACGTGTATCCGGCTCAATCTCAGCCATCAGGGTCAGCATAGGGTTATGGACGTCACGGAGATGTGACAACGGACGCCAGCGTGTGACAAAAGCATGTCATCTTTCCTGGCGCCTACGTGACGATCAGGGCGGTCACCATGCCGAACATGCCCATCTCTCCCTCCGCGTGCGAGAGGATATGGCAATGCCAGGCCCACGCCCCCACCTCGGTGCACTCGACGATTGCCTCGATCCGTTGGCCGGGCGCGATATTGACGGTGTCGCACTTGTACGGCGTATTCAGATAGCCGTCCTGCCCGATGATCGTCATCGGCATGCCGTGCAGGTGCATCGGGTGGATCATCAACCCTTCGTTCATGTACCGGATCAGGAGCCGCGTCCCCTGTTTGACCGTGACCGCCTCGGTGCCTGGAAAGCCCTTGCCATTGAGTGTGAACCCGAGCGGCCCGTCATTGAGGATCATCGTATATTCCTGGTCGAACGCGGGATACGCGCTCCTATCCTTTGGCTTGATGATGAAGGCGCCGAGCAAGCCCTTCGTGACCTGCAAGGCGCTGTTCATGTGTGAGTGATACATGTGCGAGCCGGGGTTTTTGGCCGTGAACTCGTAGGTGAAGGATTCGCCCGGATTGACGGGTGGCTGGGTGATGAAGGGCACACCATCCATCGCGTTGGGAATGACCAGCCCGTGATAGTGGATCGCGGTCGCTTCATCCAGTTCGTTCTTCAAGATGACGCGGACTTTGTCCCCTTCCGTGACCCGGATTTGCGGGCCGGGCACGACGCCGTTGTAGGCGTACGCTTCCACCATCTGGCCGGGCGTCACCTCCCATTGCATCGGCTTCGCGGTCAGATTGAAGACCTTGACGCCGTCCTGCATCGTGTATTCCATGCGCTGGCCGCCACGCAGCGTCTTCGGTTGCGCGAGGAAGGTCTTCACGCCTGCCGCGTGCATCTGGCTCATTGCCTGCCAATCTTTCGCCGGGGTCGCGGTCGCGGCGGGGGCGGCAGCGTTCTGACCCGTCGTGGCAGGGTCCATCCCCGTCATTGCCGATCCGCTCGCGGCGGGCGTGGCAGCCGAGCCACGTGCGGCATTGCCAGCGGGCGCAGGCGCATTCCCCAGATTACGCGCGGTATTTGTCGCATACGGTGCATCCTGCATCAGGCCTACCTGATTGCCGCAGGCGACGAGAACGCCCAACCCGCCCGCGCCAGCTGCACCCGCGAGAAACCGCCGCCGTGAAAGACCTGCATAGTGTTTCGCCATTCGATGACTCCTTGGTTTGCGATGGCCTCATCGCCATACCTCGTTCGTGATGTGAGTGTAAGGTGCGCCGCGTCACATGCACGTCACAGCGCGCCGACCGGCGTGACAAAACCGTGCCATTCCCTACTCCCTTCGCTTGTGACGAAGGGAGTAGGGTGGGGACGGTCGGACGCCGATGCGCTCGTTTTTGCTACGGTGTGACCTTCAGAACCCCGACCGCGCCCTTGTTGACGCCGGCGAAGCTGTGCGTCACGAAGGCATATGTGCCGGGGTTCGGGATCGTGAACTCCACCATGTACCCGCCGCCCGGTGGGATTGTCACGGTCTGATTACCGTGTTGCACGTTCGCCGGATTGCCGTCCGCGTACGTGTTCTGAAAGATTGCCCCGATCACATGGAAGGCGCTGAAGTCGTTCGGCCCGGCATTGACGATGTAGAATCGCACCAACTCGCCAGTCTTCGCCGTCAGCGGGAGTTCCTTGTACTGGTTCGCATAGCCATTGAAGACGACGTAATCCGGTGCCCCATTCTGCGCCTTGTTCACGTCCACCTGCTGTACGTCGCCCTCTTTCCCCGTCACATAGAACTCGCTCTGCACGATCACGAACTCGCGGGCCGCCGGGAGCGGCGTCGCCGGATCCACGACTACCGCGCCGTACATCCCGCTCGCCATGTGGGCAATCACCAGCGGCGAACCGCAGTGGTACATGAAGACACCGGGATACTCGGCCGTCCAATCGAAGGACTTGCTCTCACCGGGTTTGACATCAACGTAGTCCTGGTCCGGCGGCACTTGCGCGGCATGGAAATCGATCGAGTGGGACATCTTCCCCTTGTTAGTGAGCGTGAATTTGACGGTATCGCCCTGCTTGACATGCACCACCGGGCCGGGAACCGTGCCGCCGAAGGTCCACGCCTGGAAGGAGACGCCGTCCGCGATCTGGATCACTGCATCCGAGGTAGTGAGTGCGAGCGTCCGCACATTTGTCGTGCCGGAGACAAGCGGCAGGAGCGCGGGCAGGGAGGCGTCATACGGCGTATGCGGCGCGGCC
>JALYUS010000110.1 GCA_030853625.1 Chloroflexota bacterium | reverse complement strand
TGCCGGAAACCCCGCACTCGGCTCAGAGGAGGCCATGCCGGACGGCGTAGGCGGCGGCTTCGGCCCGGCCATCGACGCCGATCTTCCGGTAGATATTGGTGATGTGTCGCTCGGCGGTGCGCGCATTGATGCCGAGTGTGTCACCGATCGCGCGGTTGCTCTGGCCTCCGGCGAGCAGCCGCAGCACCGCGACCTCGCGCTCGGTCAGGCCGTCCGGAAAACGCGCGACGGGTTGCGGGCGTGCGGCGGTCAGACGCGCTCGCAGCATCTCCGCATGGATGAGCGCGGGCTGCGCGCCGAGTGGCTCGCAGATCGCCTGTGCTTCCGCCAGTAACGTCAGCGCCGTCGCAGTATCGCCCATCGCGGCGCGCCGTTCCGCCCGCGCGAGCGGCGTCAACGCCCGCTCGTACGGCGCGCCGCACGCATCAGCGAGCGACAGCGCTTCTTCCAGATGCTCATCCGCGTCGGCATCGCGCCCGGCAGTCTCCAGTTCGCCGAGCAAACGATGCGCGGCAATCAAGACGAGGGGCTGGCGGGGTGTCGTCGCAAGCGCGAGCGCCTGACGAGCTGACTCTTCTGCCTGCTCGTTATTGCCGTCGGCGCGATGATAGCGTGCCCAGAGCAGCGCGCTCTCCGCCTGACCGAGTACCGCACCGCTCCACGCCAACCAGCGATCATGCGCCGCGATCCACGCGCGGGCGGCGATCAGATCAGCGGCGTCCATCGCCAGCCGCGCGGCGAGGCGGTGGAGGACGAGGGCGGTGAGGAAGTTCGTCCCGCCCGGCGCAGTCGCCGCTCCCTCCGGCAGCACCTCGTGGACGAGCCGCTCCACGAGGTCGGTCTCACCCTGCGCATAGGCAATGGCGGCGAGCACGGAGCGGGGAATGATTTCCAGCGTGACGCTGCCGAGCGGGAACGCCGCGGCAATCTGCCGCACCATCGCCCATTCTCCGGCGATCCCGGCGAGGGGCAGCCGCATCAGATCATCGGAGGAATACGGCATCAGCGACACGCTCGTTTTTCGCCATGCGCTCAGGAGATTACCCAGGAGACGCGCGCGCGCGTCGGCATCTTCCAGAGGGTAGGCCGCGTTGATCCAGAGCGCTTCGATGTACAACGCCCGCGCGGCTTCGTCATACGCCGCGAGATCGTCGCATGCCTGCCATGCCTGGCGCGCCGCCCGTCGGGCCGCGTCGGGCATTCCGTCGTGCATCGCGACGATCGCGGCGGCGAGTGAGGCGTCGGCATGCGAACGCCCTTGCCCCCGATGGCCCCCGGTTGACGTGGAGGCCGCGTCAATGATCCGCGCGGCGAGCGCGCGCGCTTCGGCGAGGCGACCGGCAAAGGCAAGGAAGAATGCCAGTTGCCCCGCGCCATCGTCCTCATCGAGCGCCCGCCCAATCCACTCCTGCCGCTCCCACAGAACCGTCCGCTCGTCCTCCGTCAATATCCCGAGAGCGGTGACGACCGCCTCCATTCCGGTGATACCGCCATGCACATCGTCAGAATAGAACCGAGAAAGGCTGCGGTAATACGCGACGACAGCGGCGAGGGCGCGATCGTTGCCGACGGCCGCCAGCCGTTCCGCCTCCTTCAGATGCTCGTTGGCGGTGAGTGGATCGTAGGCTTCCATCCGCCCGAGGGCGAAATGGAGCCAGCCCCGCTCCCTCACCGTCGCCGCCGTAGCGGGCAGCAGGGCGAGGGCGGCGGTGTAGCGCTCCGCCGCCGTCTGCCACGCCCGTGCCCGCTGCGCCCGCAGCCCCGCGCGCGTCAGCCATGCCGGCGCGCGGGGATCGCCCGCCTCCTTGAGATGATGCGCCACGGCATCCACATCCGGCGCGGACACGGCCAGCAGTGCCTCCGCGACCGCCCGATGCATCTGCCGCTGTCGCGCGACCAGCACATATTCATAGAGCGTTTGTCGCGTCAGGGCGTGAACAAACCGGATGCCTGATCCGTCGGGGGTCTCCGCGATCAGATGTGCCGCCCGCGCTTGCTCGGCGAGCGTGAACAGCGACTCCTCCGAGACAGCCGCCACCGCTGCCCAAAGCACGAACGGCACCTCCTGCCCGATCACCGCCGCCAGCGTGAGCAGCCGCCGCCCCTCCGCGTCCAGGCGCATCAGCCGCCGCTCGACTACCTGCCGCGCCAGCAGCGGCACACGCAGCGGCGCGAGATCGCCGAGCCGCCACCCGCTGTCGTCGTTGGTGAGGATGCGCTCCTCCTCAAGGGCATGCAGGAGTTCGGTGATAAAGAAGGGATTGCCCTCCGCCCGCTCCGCGAGCAGCGTGACGAGCCGTTCTTCGCTTGCGGCCGAGAGCGCGTACTGTGCCCGGATGAGCGTCGTGATCTCCAGAGCGGTTAACCGCTGAAGCGGAAGACGAAGCGGATGCGCCTCACGGACGAGGATGGGCAGGGATTGGGCCAGCGGGTGGTCGGGTGGCAATTCGTCGCTGCGGAAGGTGACGATCAGCAGGAGCGGTAGGTGAGATGCCAGCGGCGCGAGGAAGCGGAGAAGGTCGAGGCTGGCGGGATCACCCCAGTGCAGATCCTCGAGCATCAAGACGATCGGTCGCTGCTCGGTAGCAAGCGAAAGCCACTGCCGCACCGCCGCGAAGAGAATCGCTTGGCCGACGACCGGCCCGATCCCGTCGGGGTGCGCAAAGGCGGCCGGGAGTGGGGGGCAATCCGCTGACTGGGCAGCGTGCCGGAAGAGTTCGTGCCACGGCCCATAGGGTGGTGTATCGGTGAGATCGTGACAGCGGCCGATGGCGACGCGTACGGAGTGCGCGATGGCCTCGGCGGCGAAGGCGGTGAGAAGTGCGGTCTTACCGATGCCCGCCTCGCCGGAGACAAGCACGAGCCGCCCCTGCCCGCGCACCGTGGTGGCGAAGCAATCGGCGAGGATGGCCCGCTCGTGGTCGCGACCGACCAGCGGCAGATGGCCACCGGGCGAGAGTGGCGGGGTGAGGGCCATGAGGCAACCCCTTGCCAAGCCCAAAAACGGGCGAAAAACGACGCTGTATGATGCACACCTTGTTACGATGAATAGTATCACACGGTTTGGACGAAATGGTAGCGAATGGAAATGCGGAAGCAATAGTTTTTTATGGTAAGCATTGGGCGTTAGCCGTTGGCGAGTTTTGTGGGCGGAACAGAATAAACGGGACAGACCAGCCCGTACTGGCTTGACGATGCACGCGCGCGGGTGCTACATTCCGCATGCACAACTGATCGCGCCGACGTAGCTCAGTGGCAGAGCGGGGGACTCATAAGCCCTATGTCGCAGGTTCGAATCCCGCCGTCGGCACCATCGTTCCTCACCAGAGATCAACCACATGCCGTACCATCCACAATCCGCGAATCGCCTGACGGAGCGCATCCATGCTGCCGTGCGCGCTGTCATCGCGCGTGCGGAGGAGTCCACGATGCTCGTGGCGTGTTCGGGTGGTACAGATAGCGCCTGCCTCCTGTATGCATGCGCGGCTGTCGCGCGCCAGACGGGAAGCCGTCTCGTCGTCGGTCATGTCCGACACGGCGTCCGGCCTGACGATGCGCGGGATGCCGATATTGTTCGCGCGATGGCCGCGCATCTCGATCTTGCATGCCGCGTCGTCTGCCTGCACGATGGTGATGCCGACCAGAGACGAACGCCGTCCGAAGGTGCAATGCGGCAGGCGCGGTACCGCGCGCTGGCAGCGGTGGCCGACGATCTTGCTGCCGATGCCGTCCTGACCGGACACACGCTTGATGACCAGGCCGAGACAGTATTGCTCCATCTCGTGCGGGGGGCGGGGGTAGACGGCCTCGGTGGCATGGCCGAAAGGACGATACTGCGATTGCCGCCCGATGCAGCCACGGAAAAGGCGAGTGAACGGAGCAGTCAGCCTCTGCGCGTGATCCGCCCGCTACTCTCGGTGCGGCGTGCGGAGACGGTGGCGTATTGCCTGGCGCACGACCTCACGGTCGTGCATGATCCGACGAATGATGACGAGCGCTATACGCGGAACTGGTTGCGGCACGCCATCCTCCCGGCGCTTGGCGCGCGCAACCCTGACGTTGCCCCGACGCTCGCGCGGACCGCGTCCACGATGCGCGACGATGCGGACTTCCTATCGGCGGAAACCGCGCGGGCGATGGCGCGCTGCGAGTGCCGAACCGCGCAGTCGTGCATCAGCATCAATCTCTCCCTTTATGCATCCGAGCATGTCGCGCTCCGACGACGCATCCTCCGGGAAATCATGCAGGAGATCACCGGAGCGATGCCGCGTGCCGACGATGTTGATGCCATCCAGCGCGACGCCACCACGAGCCATTCGAGTGCGATGCGTCACGTTGGGGGCGTCGCGTGCTGTCTTGCTTTCGGTCGTCTCGCACTTGGCTGCGACGAGGCTGTTACCGGGTGGGTGCAGGGAGAAGCGTCACGGCGCTATCCGCTCTTCCGGGGTCGCCAGGTCATCCACGATGACAGACGACTTCGCTTGACGCTGTCCGATTCGCTGGTCGTCGCCTCTACATTCCATCTTGAACCGGCAGGCCAAACACTGCGGACAGACATCGCCAATGGAATCGTGATAGTGCCGATGCACTTGCCGGACGGATATACAGCAATCGTGCGGAATCGCGCGCCAGCGGATCGCTTCCAGCCACACAGCAGCGCGCCGCCGATGTTGCTGCGTGACTATCTGAAGGCGCATGAGATACCCGCGCCCGTGCGCGACCT
>JALYUS010000606.1 GCA_030853625.1 Chloroflexota bacterium | reverse complement strand
GATCATCCCCAAAGATCAATCCGTCAATGCTATCCGCCGCTTCATCTTGCGCGTCGTGAGCAAGATGCGCGTAGACGCTGAGGGTGATTCCTACGTCGCTATGTCCAAGTCGCTGGCTAATCATCTTAATATTCTTGCCGTCGTTGAAGAGCAGGCTCGCGTGCGTGTGGCGTAGGTCGTGCAGGCGGATGCGCGGCACTTTCGCCTTCGCCTGTAGCACATCGAAGGCACGGGCAAGGACGCGCGGCTGTATCGGTTTGCCATCGCTGGTCGTGAAGATCAGATCATGATTCGGTTCCGTGGGGAGCCGTCGCGGTTGCTGGTTGCGATGTTCCGCGAGAGCATCCATGCAGGCCGGGGAGAGATGCACGCTGCGTCGCGCCGCGTTCGTCTTCGGTTCCTGAATATGAACGTGCCCGCCAACGTCTACGACGCTCTGTGCGACCTGTAGACGACCCGTCGCGAAGTCAACATCGCGCCACCGCAAGCCGAGTGCTTCGCCGCGCCTGAGGCCGGTTGTCACGTACAGGAGCCAGATCGGGGAATAGGTATCGCCCGCTGCGGTGGCGAGAAACATGCGGATGTGTTCCGGCGTCCATGTCGTCATCTCTTTGCGCGAAAATCGCGGCGCGTCCACTGCATCTGTGACGTTGCGGGAAACGAGTTGCATCTTCACCGCGAAGTCGAGTGCTTCATGCATGACGACATGCAGATGCCGGACGGTTCGCGGCGCAAGCCCGCCCGTGCCGATGCGTCGCCCACTCACCCGCTTTTCAGCGTACATCGCCGCCAGATGCGCGGGCGAAAGTTTCTGCAAAGGGACTGAGCCGAGTGATGGGATAAGGTGAGCATTGACAAGGTTCGTGTACTGCTGATTGGTCGCAGGGCGGATGTTGTGCCGGTGCTGGTCAAGCCAGAATGTGAGCAGTTCAGCGGTTGTCATCTTCGTCGCGTCAACAAACGTGCCCCGGTCAACCTTTGCTACGGCTTGCGACAGTTCACCCTGTGCTTCCTTCTTCGTGCGAAAGGTTCCCACGACACGGTAGAGACGCTTGCCGGTGATCGGATCGGCGGGCAGTTCCACGCGGACGCGATATGAGACACTCCCGTTCGTGCCGATACGCTTGTCTATCGTTCCCTTCACTGTTTTCGCCTCTCATGATGGGGCCGGACATCCCGGCCCCACGATTCCCGATCCTATGCCGCCGTCTCGCAATCATCCGGCGTCGTCAACGGATGCGCCGTCAGCATTCGGTCAATGCGGAAGGACTTGCATTCGCGCCGGAGTGTGCAGTAGCAGTACGCCGTGATGTCATTCGCCCGCGTCAATGAGATGGACAGCGGCCACAAGCAGCGGGCGGCGAGTTCGCCCTTCGCATCGCTGTACATCGTCACGACTGCGCTTCCGTCGCGCATCGCTTCCATCACCTTTTCCAGCGTGTCGTAGGCTACCTTGCGCTCATTGAAGCGGTGGTACATGGCGATGCACGTCACAAGCATGTTCATGTCCGTCTGCGGGGTGATCGTCGCGGGTAAGATCATGCCGGACTTGCAGGTAACGGTGCGGGATGCGGTAGACTGGGTGACTGTGACCATTGGAGTAACCGTCCTTTGGTTGCCGCCCCGTTGGTGTTAGAGCACCGGCGGGGCATTGCGTTGTCAGTGGCATTTCCATCTGACATTGACAGTATACGCTTATTCATAGATAATGTCAATGGGCATGGCGCGAATGTGTGGACATCCCGTATCATGCCCGTATGCAGATCGGAGATGATGAAGTGCTTACCATCCCACAAGCCGCCGCTCGTCTCGGAGTGACGCCGGACACATTGCGCCAGCAGGTGAAGCGCGGGTTACTCAACGCTACTCGCGTCGGTGGTATCTATCTCGTGACCGCCCGCGAAATCGCCCGCTATGACGAATTTCGCAAGCAGCCGCGCGGCTTCGCCCGCCCGGATCATCCGCTACACGGCAAGCAGGGGCCGGGGCACCGGCGCAAGAAAGACAAGGAATAGTGACGGCTACCCGGATACGCGAATCCCGGTCGAGGCGTGCGAGATGACCGGGATTGATCCGCGCGCATTCGGGATCGAGGGGGATGTGTTCACGGGGACAGAGGGCTAGCCGACAACGCATCCATCGAGCCCAAATAGAAGGGAGAGCAGGTCAATCACTTTTTGTGGTCGGCCTGCTGCTGTGTTTGCCGCCTGCGTGATGGCGATGTTGAGATCGTTTGATGTGACGGCGCTCGGACAGTGGATGCGCTGGGTCGCTGTGGCAATCACCTGTCCGCGTTCGTCGAATGACATCGTCATCCAGTCCGCACCTGTCAACTGATTAATCGGGATTGTGCGGTAGGCGTATGATCCGGTTGGTGTCGCAGTTGCCGTGCCGTTGAGACGCGGGTCTTGACTGACAGCATACTGCCAGAGCGCAATACCGCCGACCACAATAGCGATCAGCACGCCACAGACGACCATCTTTGCTCGGATGTCCGGCTGGCGGTTTTTCTTTTGCGCGGCGGCTCGGATTGGCGCCATCGCAACCTCAGTAGGAACATGCCATTGCTGCTCTCTGGCCCAGTCAACGCCTTCGGGGTCGTAAATTAGAGGCGTCGGCTTGACAAACCACTCCCCGGCCTCGCGCGGCGTGAGTGGCCCCCAGATCGCAGTAATGACTTGGGCATCGTTCCTTTCGATTGCATAGAGATCACCATCAGCGTGTTGTGTGAGTCCCGGTTTCATCGCGGACAATCCCACACTTTGCAGACCGCACGACGCATAGCACCCTCCCTCATATGAATAATGACGAACGCGGCGATTGTACCATCCCGCGCTCACCGCTCCGTGCTCACCGCACGATGAACTGTGGGCGCGGCGGCCCGGCTATCGACGGAAGAAGGACGAGATCGTGTCCGGCGCAAGAAGGTAGGAAAAAAGGACGCACTGTCACCCCCGAAAGAAGGTGACGTACCGCGAGGTGGTATGCTCTCCGTGCCAGCAGGCGAGCGCCACCGCGAGCACGAGGTCGTCATGCACCGATTCCCGCCACGCCTCGTAACTGTCGTGGCCGGTCGCCAGATTCACCTTCACCTTGAAGTTCACCAGTTCGTTGACCAGCACCGGCCCTTCCGCTAACCCGTCGGCGATCTTCAACCGCCCGCTCTGGAAGAGCATCACGAGATTGCCGACCAATTCCCGCTTCGGCACCTTCGTATGCCGCCCATCGCGGATCACCTCATCGCCGCCCGTGATCGTCACCGCCCACGGACTCATCCCCGCCGCCGTGAACATGTCCGCGACCGCCGTGCCAACACCCGTCTTATCAATCACGAGCGGCGTCTTCGCACTCAGGGGCGGTGTGGCCAGCATCTCCTTCACGTGCGCCACCACCACCGGGTACTTCGTGCCGAGCGGCGGCCGTTCGAGGTGCCGAACGTGATAGGACGCCTTGCGTGTGTCGGGCGCGGGCCAGCCCTCGTAGTCGCCGTACCCGCTCTCCGCGCGCTCGGACGGCACGGGCGGAGACATCACCCGCTCCACGACGCACAGGGCGGTGTAATCCTGGCTCTGTCCCAAGTCGAGGCCGATGATGAACCGATACCCGTCATCTGCCATTACATACCTCCGAATAGCGGCGCGATCTCACTGGTGATCGCGCCCTGTATTTCCTCATAACTGAAGACGCTATCGGTCGTCTCGCTGAACGCACACTCATATTCCTGCCGGTACCACCACGGCCCCAGCGACCGGCGCTCTTCGGCGAGGAACGCCGCCGGGATGCGCGGGCACCGGCTGGCGGGCACTTCCACCCGCCGCCAGTCGGCGCCGCCTTCCGTCCATTCCTTGTGCCACCAGCCACGCTTGCCGAACGGCGTGCTCATCGCCACCAGCCGCCCCGCACCGACGGCGAGCATCGGGCGGACGCCGTAGTACAGGGAGTCCTCCACCCGGCTCGCTTCATCAATGACGAGCAGTTTCACTGCGCTGAATCCCCGGATGCTCCCTTCCGTGCCCGGTAGCGAGACAATCCGGCTGCCATTGTCGAGTTCAAGGCGCATCGCCGATTCCGCGCTGGCCGACACGGGACGCCCGGCAGCGCGGTAGGTATCGAGGCACTTGCGGAATAACTCCTGCGACTGGCGAAGGGAAGGCGAAAGCAGCAGCACGAGCGCACCGGCGTCGTAGAGGGCAGTCCAGACGGCAAGCACGCCGGTCGTGGTGCTCTTGCCGCTCTGCCTGCTGCAATTGAGTAAGAGACGGGACGCGCCACTCCGCAGCACGTCGGCTTGCCAATCGTCGGGCGGGATGCCCGCCGCGCGCGAGAACGCCACGGGGTCAAGGCTCATCGCCAGATCGTTCGCGATGTTCATTGCCCGCCCTCCACATCCACCAACCGGGCGGCAATCGCGAGGCGGGCATCCGGGTAGGGGGCGAGCGCCCCGATAATTACTGCTCTGAGTCGTGTCCACTCCGGTGAAAGGATGACGTTCACCACCGGATTGCGGTTCAGTTCGCCTTCCATCTCGGCGAGCAGTTCGACGCACGCCCGCGCTTCCCTGACGCCCATCAGCGCGGTTTTCAGATCGCCCGCACGTTCGGCTTGCAGCAGGATCGAAATGGCTTTGCCGCGTAACTGCCGGACCTGCTGCAAGAGGTCGTCAGCGTGCGCGACTTCCCCCGCCTCGTGCGCCTTCGCGAGCGTCGCCGGGAGATGTTCGTCCTTGTGTCGTTGCACCGCCATGCGTCCAATCGTGACATAGCGTGACGCCACGGAGCGGACTGGCTCACCGGCGATCAGCGCCTGGTCAATCGCTTCGCGGTTCGGGGATGCACAGACCGTACAAATGCGCGACATCACCCGCCCTCACTTTCCGACACCGTCCGTGTTTCAGTCATCGGCGGCAACCCCTTCCG
>JALYUS010000558.1 GCA_030853625.1 Chloroflexota bacterium | reverse complement strand
GCGCGGAACCGCTCCCCCTCCGTGCCGTGGGCCGCGACGACCTCACCCGTCCCCGCCAGCACCGCGATCGCTGCCTCAATCGCCGACCGCTCCGCCCCGAGCAGCGTGCTGGCCTGCGCGAGCAGGGTCTCTTCCGGCAGGAGCGTGTGCCCCCCATCCCCGGCGGCACCGAGCGCGTGCAGTACCCCCGCCTGCAGCCGAGCCGGGGCGTCCGCCGCGATGCCGACCGCCGTGGCGATCGTGTCCGCCGTCTTGAAGCCGATCCCCCACACCTCGCGCGCCAGGCGGTACGGCTCCTCGGCCACCACCCGCCCGCTCTCGTCGCCGAAGCGTTTGTAGATGCGCACCGCCAATGAGGTCGAGACGCCGTACCCCTGCAGCGCCGTCATCACCTCCCGGATCCGCCGCTGCTCCGCCCACGTCGTCGCGATGCGCGCCGCACGGACCTTGCCGATCCCCGGTACCTCGGTCAGTCGTTCGGGCGTCTCCTCGATCGCATCGAAGGTCTCCTCGCCGAAGCGGTCGACGATCCGCCCCGCCATCACCGGGCCGATCCCCTTGACCAGCCCGCTGCCGAGGTAGCGGCGCATCCCCTGGACGGTGGCGGGCAGGGCGGTGCGGTAGTCGAGGACGGTGAACTGCCAGCCGTGTTTCGGGTCGTTGCGCCACCAGCCCGCAGCGACGATCGCCTCGCCGGGGGTGAGGTCGGCCATCGTGCCGACCAGGGTGACGAGGCGGTCATCTCCCTGCGCCGCTTTCGCCTCATCGCGGGGCCGTTCGGGGGCGAGGCGGGCGACGGTGTAGCCGTTGTCGGCGTTCTGGTAGGTGATGCGCTCGACGACCCCGCGCAACTCCCGGCGGGGCGGGCTGGCGGTATCGGCCGACGGCGTCGCGATAGAAACGGTCATGGCTGCTTCCCTGTGCGCTCTGGCACGCATGAAACCCAGCAATCCTCGGGAAAGTGGCAGAGGCATTTTAGCATCAATGTTCGTCCCAAAACGTCCCTGGCCATTTTGATAACGTTTAACGCCTCTCCTTCGAGGGAGAAACGTGGACGCTGCAAGATGGTTCCTGCTCATTGGCTCGTTCGTCGGGATGCGGCGAGACGGACCCGCGCCTCGACGCGGGTGGTAGGGAAGAAAAGCACATATCCCAAAAGATCCCCACCCCCATCGCGAGAATCGGTGCGCATGGACACTGTCTTAAGTCGCGTTCAGCCAGCATCCCGACCATCGCTGACGAAGACCACCAATCGCGCCGTAGGTGAGCAGCGAGAGCGCCGCCCGCCCCTCGCTCATCATCCCCGCCTGCCGCGCCACGGCTCCGAACGTGTTGTAGCGAAGAAGCGCACGACCGAGGTTGCCCGGCAACTGGGTATCGAGCGTCCGCGCCCACGACTGCCCCACCGTCGACAGGAGCAGGGTAAGAAGCTGCTCGCCGACCATCCGGCCGACCGCCTGCGACCGCCCGACCAGCCCGAGGAGGAAGGCGATCGTCATCGGAACGACGATGGTGAGCAGCGTCCGCGCGAGCATCGCCGCCAGAGCGCCGACCCATGCCACGTCAACCGTCCCGGTCATCACGGGCAGATCGTGCGCGAGCGCGACGGGCACGGCGATCAGCGCGCCGATCAGCAGCGGCACGACAACGAACGCGATGGCTAGGCAGGAGAGGGCGAGGAACTTCGCGGCCAGGAAGCGCGCACGGGGCATGCCGGCGGCGAGCATCGGGCGCAGCGTACCCCAGCCATACTCGTTGCCGATTGAGGACGCCGCGAGGATCGCCGCCATCCTCGCGGCGAAGATCGAGAGCCCTCCCAGCGTGTTCGGGATGATCCCTGGCAGGGTCAGGCTGCGCAGCGTGCTCGCATAGGCGTCCGGCGCCGCGCCGCTCAGGTTGTGCAGCACGATCAGGTCCGCGAGTCCCGTCCCGCCGCAGAGCAGCAGGAGGAGCGCCCAGGTCATCGGCCGTTTCACCAGTTTGAAGAGTTCCATTTTCAGCAGCGCCAGCATTGCAAGCCTCCTTTGCTCCCTCAACGGGAGTCCGTCCGTCTCGACTACGCGATTGTCGCGTTGTCCGTCGTCATGTCGAGGAAGAACTGCTCCAGGTCGCGCTCCCGACGGTGCAACTCGCCGATGACGATGCCGTGTTCCGCCATGACGCGACCAAGCATGAACGCATCGCCCTCAGGCATCTCCACAATCACTGCGTCGCCCTCGCGGGTTATTCCCGCAACCCACGGCGCCCGCCGCAGAATCGCCTCGGCACGCACCGGGTCATCCACACGGAGCACCGTCACCGCGCCCTCGCGCAGCAGTGTCTCCACCGTACCCTGCGCGACGATGCGGCCGCCCGCCATGATCGCGACGCGGTCGCAGACCTGCTGCACTTCGCCGAACAGATGACTGCACAGGACGATCGTCTGGCCGCCCTCCGCGAGCCGCCGGATCAGCTGCCGGATCTCGATGATCCCCGCCGGGTCCAACCCGTTGGTCGGCTCGTCGAGGATCAGCAGGTCGGGATCGCCGAGGAGCGCCCCGGCGATCCCCAACCGCTGCTTCATGCCGAGCGAGTAGGTGCCGAAGCGGTCGCGCTCCCGTCCTCGCAGCCCGACCAGTGTAAGCACGTCGGCAATGCGCTCCTCCGAAACGCCACCCCGCGCGAGCGCGAAGACGCGCAGGTTGTCCAGCCCGGAGAGATACGGGTAGTACGCCGGCGTCTCGACGATCGCGCCGACCCGCCGGAGGGTGGTTTCCGCGTCATGGCTGGCATCGTGGCCGAGGATTTCGACCCGGCCCGCGTCCGGCGCGACCAGCCGCAGGATCATCGCGATCGCCGTCGTCTTTCCCGCGCCGTTCGGCCCGAGGAAGCCGAAGACCTCGCCGCTGCGGTCGGAGAACGAGGATCGCGCTTCCACCGACCCGAGCGGGCCTTCGAGGAGGTCTTCTACTCCTTCGATTTGCTCACGGACATCGGGGCATATCGCGATCTGCATCGGCATCGCATGCTCACGCAAGAACGCCAGCGATTCACGGTGCTTCACGGATATGTGGTGCCCGACGAGATCCGCGAGGATGGGCTTGCAGATCGGTACACGGTCGCGCTGGATCGCGCCGCTGACGTCGCCCGCATTATTGCGGCCGACTTGCCGGACGCTGCACAGTACGTGATCCCATTTGCCTTCCGGGTGCGGTGGCGGATGAAGCTCAATCTCCGCGAGGCATACCATTTGCTGGAACTTCGTAGCTCGCGGCAGGGTCATCCCAGCTACCGGGCACTCGCTCAGGAGATGTATCGCCAGATCCGCTCCGTACACCCGGCACTTGCGATCGGGATGAATTTCGTAGACCTCAACGATTATGGGGCTGGAGCGGCTTGCGTCGGAGCAACGCCTTGAGGCGAGACACGCCGCGCTGGCGCGGCAGTAGGTGTTTCGAGCGCGTAACCGATTCGTCTGCGGCTGGCTCGCGACAGTTCGAGCAGAACCTGCGTTGATCTCATCGTCCACAATAACGCGATCCAAGTTACGTTGCATACACGGCGGAATACGGAAGAGCCATGCCTTGGCTGAGTGTGGCGCGATTATGGAGGAAATGAAGACTCCCCCGCGTCAGCGTCTCCTCCCTCGGTATTCTCCTCTCTCCGGCGCAGATACGCGTGCATCGCCGTCGCGAACTGCGGCAAGCGCCCGGCAAGCCCGTCGAGGATGCTGACGACTGTCCGGTCGGGATCGCGCCGCTTCGCCGCTTCCACCTGCCGCTCAAGGGTGCGGTGGAGCCGTTCGGGTGACGCCGCAACGAGCCGCGTGGCGAAGTCGTCCGGCGTCCAGATGCGGGGCCTGTACCTTACCCCGGCAAAGGTCGCCGGAGGGAAATGACGATCGTTACTCGTGACGATTGCATCCACGCGTGCCCGGTAGGCCGCTGCTGCAACGTGCCGGTCGTCGGGGTCTGCGGGCTGCATCTGTGGGATGTACCGCTCATAATCGGTGACGAGGGCCGCAGGGAATTCTTCCCGGAAGAGTCTCATGATACGTGCGACCGCGTTCGGCCGCTCGCTCTCGGGGATTCTCGTCATCGTTCTCGCGATGTGTTCCTCAACCTCGGCGAGGATGCCCACGGACCAGAAGATGCGACACAGCGGCGGCGTCTCGATTGTGCGCGCCGCATCGAGGAAGAGGTCGCGAGGATTGAGCGGGATCAGGGTACTGGAATCGATGAGCACACGAGGGATCGGCACGAGAGATTAAGGGAGCGACGCGAGCAGCGCGTCGTTCACCTCATCGAGGCCCGCCGCGATGCTGAGGTCGCGCAGTTCGTCGAGCGTCCGCGCCTGCCGGGCATCGCGTTCCTCCTTGAAGGTCTGGAGATCGCCATATCGGATGCGCCGCTGCGGCCCACGCCCCATGAACGGGATCTGCCCGTCGTCGAGCAGTCGCTTCAGATACGTGAGGTCGACGTTCAGCATCTCCGCCGCCTGCTTCAACGTGAGGCTCCCCTCCGGGGGCGTCGGACGCACTGAGGCGCCCCGTGCAGCGGGCGCGGGCGCACTCCCCGTCGCGCGCCGCGATCGGGCGGGTCCTTCACGTTGCGGTTGTGGTCGATCCTTGACGACCATGCGGGTCTCCTATACTGGCGCACCGACGCTGCTCCACCGCGTATCATCGATCATCGGCGCACACCACATCGTATCACGTCGGGGGCACCGTTACTATTCCGGGATGAGGGCGTATCTGTTCAGGGATCGGGGGAACAGGTATGCTGATCGTATGATTGATCTGCATACCGCCAGCCGGGATGATCTGATCCGGATGATCATCACCCAACATGAGCGCATCACGGCGTTGGAAGCGGTG
>JALYUS010000547.1 GCA_030853625.1 Chloroflexota bacterium | reverse complement strand
GAATACAGAGGAAACCATACTATTTTCTCTTCTCTGCGTCCTCTGCGCGCTCTGCGTTGATTCTCTCTTGGCGACCTTGGCGACCTTGGCGGTTAGAATCACTATGCTTCGTTGTTGAGTCGTGCGTACGGAGGGGATGATATGGTTGATCCGAAACTGTTGGAGAAGGTGGAGTGGCGGCTGGTGGGGCCGTTTCGGGGCGGGCGATGCGTGGCGGTCGCGGGCGATCCATCTGACATGCTGACGTTCTATTTCGGCTCGACGGGCGGCGGCGTCTGGAAGACGCGCGATGGCGGCGCGACGTGGCGCAATGTCTCGGACGGCTTCTTCCACACCGCGTCGGTCGGCGCGATTGCCGTTGCCGCATCCGATCCGAATATCCTCTACGTCGGCATGGGCGAGACGACGATTCGCGGCAATGTCACGCATGGGGATGGCGTCTACAAATCGTCCGATGCGGGTGCGACATGGACGCACTGTGGCCTCACGGAGACGCGACATATCGCGAAGGTGCGCATCCATCCCACGAACCCCGATGTCGTCTACGTCGCGGCGTTCGGGCATGTCTTCGGCGCGAACCCGGAGCGCGGCGTCTACCGCTCAGACGATGGTGGCACGACGTGGGAGCGCATCCTCTTCCGTAGCGAGAACGCCGGGGCGATTGACCTCGCGATGGACCCGCACAACCCGCGCATCCTCTATGCCGCCTTCTGGGAGGCGAACCGGACGCCGTACAGCCTGACGAGCGGCGGGCCGGGCAGCAGCCTCTACAAATCTACCGACGGCGGCACGACGTGGACGGAACTGACAAACGCGCCCGGCCTGCCGAAGGGCCTTCTGGGTAAGATCGGCGTCGCCTGCTCCGCGCAGCGTGATCGCGTCTGGACACTGATCGAGGCGGAGGGGGGTGGCCTCTTCCGCTCCGAGGATGGCGGCGCGTCGTGGGAGAAAATGAGCGACAAGGCCGATCAGCGGCAGCGACCGTGGTACTACACGCACATCATCGCCGATCCGACCGAGCCGGACACGCTCTGGGTGCCGAATGTCCAACTCTGGAAGTCCACCGACAGTGGCCGCTCGTTCCAGCAAATCCCGACGCCGCACGGCGACGACCACGATATCTGGATTGACCCGAAGAATTCGATGCGAATGATCGAGGGGAACGATGGCGGCGCGTGCGTCTCATACAGCGGCGGCGCATCCTGGAGTTCGATCTACAATCAGCCCACCGCCGAGTTCTACCATGTGACGACGGACAACGCCGTCCCCTATCGCCTCTACGGCGCGCAGCAGGACAATACGACGATCTCCACGCCGAGCCGCTCCGACAACGGTGCGATCACCTGGGCGGAGAATTACACCATCGGCGGCGGCGAGAGCGGCTACATCGCCGTCCGCCCCGACGACCCGAACATCGTCTATGCCGGCTCGTACTGGCTCGTCACGCGGTACGACCACCGCACGCACCAGTCCCGCAACATCATGCCCTGGCCGGAGAATCCGATGGGCTGGGGCGCGGGCGATCTCAAATTCCGCTTCCAATGGACCTTCCCGATCGTCGTCTCCCCGCATCACCCCGACACGCTCTACGTCACCTCCAATGTCGTTCACCGCTCGACGGATGAGGGCGCGAGTTGGGAAGTCATTTCGCCTGACCTGACGCGCAACGAGCCAACACGGCTGGGATCGTCCGGCGGGCCGATTACGAAGGACAACACGAGCGTCGAGTATTACTGCACGATCTTCGCTCTCGCGGAATCGCCCGTCGAGCAGGGCGTCCTCTGGGCCGGGTCGGACGACGGCCTCGTTCATGTCACCCGCGATGGCGGCAAAAAGTGGGAAAATGTTACCCCAAAGGATGTACCGGAATGGGCGATGATTTCGATCATCGAGCCGTCGCCGCACGACGCGGGCACAGCATATGTCGCCGCCACCCGTTACAAATCGGATGATTTTGCGCCCTATCTCTACAAGACGAGCGATTACGGCGCGACGTGGACGAAGATCACCGACGGCATCGCGGAGAACGCCTTCACCCGCGTCATCCGTGCCGACCCCGACCGCAAGGAATTGCTCTACGCGGGGACGGAGACGGGTCTGTACGTCTCGTTCGATGACGGCGCACACTGGCAGTCGCTCCAGGGCGGGCGCCCTCCGGGCAGCATGCCCATCGTGCCGATCCACGATCTCGTGGTGAAGAATCAGGACCTCGTCGCCGGGACGCATGGCCGCGCCTTCTGGATTCTCGACGATCTGACGCCGCTGCACCAGATGGCGGACGGCATGACGGACGAGACCGCGCACCTCTTCACGCCGCGCCCGACGATCCGCTTCAAGAGCGGCCTGCGTCGCTTCCATGCCGGTGGCCCGGCGAAAGGCTATCTTTCCGTCGGTGGCTGGGCGCAGACGACCTGGCAGGACCCGAAGCCCGGCAGCCCCCTCACCTTCTTCGAGGCGGGCCGCAACCCGACCGATGGTGTCATCATTACCTATTACCTGAAAGAGAAGCCCGACACATCGATCTCCCTCACCTTCCTCGACGCCCAGGGCAACGAGATCAAAACCTTCAAGAGTGAAGAAAAGAAACCGGAAGCCGAAGGGGCGGCGCCCGAACCGCCCTCCCCAGGCGGCGACAAGCCGGGCGATCATGACGCGAAGAAAGAGCCAAAAGTCCCCGCTGAGGTCGGAATGAACCGCTTTGCCTGGAATATGCGCTATCCGGACGCGACGAATGTGCCCGGCGCGATCTTCTGGGCGGGCAGCGTGGATGGCCCGATCGCCGCGCCCGGCCGGTATCAGGTACGTCTGACGGTCGGCGACAAAACGTGGACAGAACCGTTTGAAATCCGCAAGGATCCGCGCGTCGCCGCGACGCAGGAAGATTTCGACGCCCAATTCGCACTCCTGCTGAAAATTCGCGACCAACTGACGCGAACGAGTGACGGCATCAACCGGTTGCGCGATGTTCGCGCGCAGGTCGAGGGCTGGGAGAAGCGCGTCGAGGGGCGTGAAGATGCCGCAGACGTCCGGGAAGCAGCGACCGCCCTGAAGAAGACACTCACCGAGATCGAGGAGGAACTGATTCAGGTCCGCTCCAGGGCGCTGGAGGACCCGCTGAACTTCCCCGTCAAACTGAATAACAAACTGGCGACACTCTCCGGCGCGGTGGCGAGCGCGGACACCGCCCCCGCCCAGCAGACCTACGCGGTCTACGACGATCTCGCCAACAAGATCGGTCTCCATCTCATCACCCTCTCAACGGTGATCGAGACGGATGTCTCGGAGTTCAACCACCTTGTCAGCAGGCTGAACATCCCCGCCATCGTGCCACGACAGGAGTAATGTTCTCTCGTGATACCTGGGAAGGTTGCCATCAGATTGACAGGCGATACCGCCGGTGCTACAACCAACGCGCGATGAAGCCAGTCTAGGAGTGCGACCGCATCGCGCGGTCACTGAGTAGAGAGACGAGCGGGAGCCGACAAGCGGCGTCATTTCGTAGCCACGCCATACTGCCTGGTGGAGATGAACCGTGCTGACATGAGGGACGAAGGGAGAAGAGAATGGCAGGCCTGGTAGATGCGATCACACGACGGGCGCTTTCCCGGCGCGGTTTCCTCGGTGGCGTGACCGCCAGCGCGGCCACCGCGATTCTCGCTGCCTGCGGAGGCAGCAACGCGACCAACACCCCGGCGGCCGCGCCGACGACCGCACCAACAACGGCCGCCGCTGGCAGCGCGCCGACGACTGCCGCCAGCAGTTCCGTCGCCGCCGCGACCAAGCCCGCCGTTACCGGCACGACGGCGGCGAGCGCCCCGGCGGTCGCCACATCGGCGAGTACATCGGGATCGGCGGCTGCGCCGACAACAGCGGCGAGTGCGGCGGGCAGTCCGACGGCTGGCGCGGGCAAACCGGGCGGCAGCATCCTGATCGGCACGCTCGGTGAGGCGAGCACGATCAATCCCTTCGCCGCGAATGATTCAGAGGCGTTGTGGCGCACGCGAATGCTTTTCGATATGCTCGTTGGCCTCAATCCGTCGGACTTCTCGCCCGTCCCCGCACTCGCAAAGTCGTGGAAAATCGCCGGAAATGTCTTCACTTTCACCTTGCAGGACAGCGCGAAGTTCTCCGACGGCAGCGATGTGACGGCGGACGATGTCGCGTTCACGATGAAAGGTATCCTCGCCAAGCAAACCGCCAGCCCGAACGTATCGCGGCTCGCCTCGATTCAAGGCGCGAAGGAGTACACGGCCGGCACGGCCCAGGATGTCGCGGGCATCAAGGTGATGGACCCGAAGACGCTCGTCGTTACCCTCGCGCAGCCGGATGCCTCATTCCTTATCAATATGTCGTATGTCAACCCGGTGCCGATGAAACTGCTTCAGGGTAAGGACCTCTCGAAAGCCTCCAAGGAAGCCTTCTTCCAGAAACCCGTTGGCGCGGGGCCGTTCACCTTCGTGTCGTGGAACGTCGGCGGCGATTTCGTTGCGCAGAAAAACCCGAACTACTATGTGAAGGGCCTTCCGTACCTCGACAAGTTCACGCACCGCACGATCCCGGATGCGCAGACCCTCGTCAACTCCCTATTGTCCGGTGACATTGACGGCTCGGTCTACCCCAGCCCGGCGGGTGCGGACAAACTGAAGGCGGACGCCAATCTCACCGTCCTCGTCCCGCCCTTCACCTCGCCGGATGGCTGGGAGTTTAATTTCTCGGTTCCCTACCTGGCGAAGAAAGAAGTCCGGCAGGCGGTCGCCTACGCGCTGGACATGACACAATTCTCCAAGGACTCGCTCTACGGCCTCGGTAAGCCGGGCGTCGGCCCAATCGCGCCGGGCAACTATGCCTTTGATAAGACGCTCCAACCGATCCCGTATGATCTGAGCAAGGCGCAGGCGCTGATCAAGCAGGCAGGCACGCCGCCGGATGGGATCGAGTTCATCGTCAATAAAGGCAACGTCCTGCGGGAGGATTTCCTCACCTATACGCAGGCGCAACTCGCGAAGATTGGCTGGAAGATCAATGCCCAGGCAATCGAGTATGCGACGCTCGTGGACCGCGTGACCAAGAAGGACTTCCAGGCATGCGGGGTTAACTTCACGGGGATCAACGTTGATCCGGGCGACTTGTACTTGCAGTTCGGGACGGGGCAATCCCAGAACTACAGCAATTACAGCAACCCACAGTTGGATACGATCCTCAAGCAGGCTGCCCAGACGCTGGACATTGGCCAACAGCAAGCGCTCTATAAGCAGGTGCAACAGATCATCATGGATGATGTTCCGACCTATTTTGCTTGGTATCGCCCCTTCCTGCATGTGATCAAGTCAAAGTTCGCGGGATACACGGACAGCATCCTCAACGAGGGGCTTTTCTACAACCTCGAGAACGTTTACCTCAAGGGGTAGGGTGAAGTACCGACCATCGCGGTACGTGTCGAGGCTCACTCCCCCTTTCCGAAACGGGAAGGGGGCTGGGGGATTAGGTGGATGGGCAATATCGGGCAGTACATGATTCGCCGGGTACTGATCGTGATCCCGCTGCTCATCGGGCTTTCAATTGTCATGTTCGCGCTCATCCACCTCGCGCCCGGCGATCCGGTGCGCGCCTTTATCTCAGCAGGCAACGCCGATCCGAGTTTCATCGCGCAGGCGCGCCATAATCTCGGCCTCGATCAGCCGCTGCCTGTGCAGTATGCGCGGTATCTCGGGCGGCTCGTGCGCGGCGATCTCGGCACGGCCTACACCTTCAACAGCAAGTCCGTCCTTTCCCTGATCGGCGACCGCATCGGCGCGACGGTCGTGTTGCAGGGCATCTCACTCGGCCTGGCCCTGCTGATTGCC
>JALYUS010000094.1 GCA_030853625.1 Chloroflexota bacterium | reverse complement strand
TTTATCTCTTCAGGCGGGCGGCGCGACGTTCCGGGCATGCGAAGACGACCTCCCTGTTTCGCACGAACGCCACACGACCACTGCGCGTGAACGCGATGCCCGGAGGGTCTTGATCGGACGAATCTCTCACCGCTACTACCGGGAAATGCGTACCATCCCACCGACGCCGGAGCCTTCGTCACCGGAAGCGCCCAGCTGCCGAAATGCATCGTCCTTATACCATACCAGGCATCGCCATTCCCTCCACGAAACACCGAATGCGAAGGTTTATTCATTGTCGTCAATGCCTGAAAATCCTAACCCCCGGCCCCTTCCCTCGCAGGGAAGGGGTGACGTAGCCGAATTGCCGTGGCGTTCTCGATAGCGCCCGGATTTCACGGCGGCTCACTCCCCCTTCCCTCGGAGGGAAGGGGGTTGGGGGGTTAGGATTCGCCGGCATGGCGACAATGAATAAATCCTGACGCCGACCACGAAGGTTCCCGTCCTGTATACTCACCGGGCGAGATTCGATGGAGTGCGGGAGGAGCGAGCAGATGCGGACACACCGGATTGCGGTCATGCCGATGGACGGGATCGGGCGGGAAGTGATCCCGGCGGCGGTGTGCGTGCTGCGCGCGGCGGAGCGAGCGGTCGGCGGCTTCCAATTGGCGATAACTGATTTCGACTGGTCGGCGCGGAAGTCGCTCGAAACGGGCGAGCCGATCGTGCCGCCGGGCGGGTTCGACACGCTGCGCGGTTTCGACGCGATCCTCTTCGGCGCGCACGGCGGCACTCCCGGCATCCCGGACGATGTCGCTTTCGCCGAAACGCTTTTCGCCTTCCGCCTCGCCTTCGACGAGTACATCAACCTGCGCCCCTGCAAACTGCTCCCCGGCATCCCCGCCGTACTCGCGCAGGGGAAACGGGAGGACGTAGATTTCGTGATCGTGCGGGAGAATGTCGAGGGTGAACTAGCCGGGCCGGGCGGACGCACGGGCGTCGGCACGCCGTGGGAGACCGCCTCGCAACTGACCGTCATCAGCCGCGCGAACACCGAGCGTGTCGCCCGCTATTCGTTCAACCTCGCCCGCTCGCGTCGCAAGCGACTGGCGAACATCACTAAATCGAATGCGATGCGCCACGCCTACACCCTCTGGGACGAGGTAATCGCGGCAGTCGGCACAGAGTACCCGGACGTGCAGTTGGACAAGTTCTATGTGGATGCGGCAGCAGCGCGGATGGTGCTGCGCCCGCAGGATTTCGATGTGCTGCTCTGCACGAACTTGTTTGGCGACATTCTCTCTGACCTCGGCGCGGCGCTCGCGGGCGGCCTCGGCGTGGCGGCGAGCGGCAATCTCAACCCCGAAGGTGTCGCGCCCTCGCTCTTTGAGCCGGTCCACGGCAGCGCGCCGGACATCGCCGGGCGCGGCATCGCCAACCCCGTCGCCGCTATCGGCGCGGGCGCGCTGATGCTCCGCCACCTCGGCGAAACGGCGGCAGCGGACGCCGTCGAAGCCGCGATGGGCCGCATCCTCCGCGACGGCGAGTTCCGCACTCCCGACCTCGGCGGCGGCGCGACCACCGATCAAATGGCGGACGCGATTGCCAGGAATATAGGTAAGGAGACTAATTCGTAGGGGCGATTCACGAATCCCTCCTGCGAACCGTCGCAGCAATCCTCCCATTCCTTCGCATTCCTCCTGGCGGTGGTATCCTCCTGATACGGCGCACAATGGCGTGCGTGCAGGGAAAGGATACAGACAGATGAACGCGATCACGACGGTGCGCAATCTCGGCCTCGGATTGTGGGTTGGCGGGACGGCGGCGATTGATTTTGTGGACGCGCCCGCCCGCTTCAAAACACCCGGCCTCGACCGCAATGCGATCACGGCGGTTGGGCGATCAGTTTTCCAGGCATGGAGCCGCTACGAGCTCGGCCTCGCCACCGTTACTGCGGCGACGGCGCTGCTCGCCGCGCGGGATGGCGGCAACGGCAAGCGCACCGCCGCCCTCGTCGCGCCGATGTGGGCGCTCACGGTAGCGCAATTTACACTCCTCCAGCCGAAGATGCGCGCCCTCGCGGAAGGGCTGGATTTCGTCAATCGCGACCCGAACGAGCCGCGCTACGCCGCGCACCGCAAAGTCCACGGCGCGTATATGGCGGCGGACGGCATCAAGTTCCTGCTCGGCCTCGCTGCAAATGTAGCAAGCAACGAATAGAGGGTTCGAAGTTCGAGGTTCAGAGAATCTACATCGAACCTCGAACTCCGACCTCCGAACTCAATCCTTCAGGTATTTATCGAACCAGCCGACGATGCGCTCCAATCGCTCGCGGCGATGGGCGGGTTTGCCGGAGCGGGAAAGGCCGTGGCTCTCATTCGGGAAGCGGACGAAGGCGACATCGCGCCGCAGCCGCCGCAGGACGGTGAACAACTGCTCCGCCTCGCTGATCGTGCAGCGGTGATCGTTCTCGCTGTGAATGATGAGCAGGGGCGTCGTGATCTTCTCAACGTGCGCGATCGGCGAGCGATCCCAGTAGGAGTCGCGGTTCTCCCAGTACGGTCCGTTGAATTCCCAATCGAGCGACCGCCAGATCATGTCGCTCGTGCCATACGACGAGATGCGGCTGAGTGTGCTGCGCTCGGTGACGCCCGCCTTCCAGCGATCCGGGTACGCGCCGATCAGGAAGTTCATCAGATAGCCGCCGTACGAGCCGCCCGTGATGCCGACGCGCTCCGCGCTCAGATACGGCCGCTGGAGCACGTACTCCAGGCCCGCCATCACATCGTGAACATCTACATCGCCCCAGTTGCCGGTGAGCGCGGAGGTAAACGCCTGCCCGTAGCCGGTGCTGCCACGCGGATTGAAATACGCGACGACGTACCCATCGGCGGCGTAGCGGTGGAACGAATGCATGAACGACGCCCCGTACTGACCGCGCGGCCCACCGTGAATATCGAGAATCAGCGGATATTGCCGCGATGCGTCGAAATCGGGCGGATGCAGAATCCAGCCATCCATCGCGATCCCCTCAGCAATCGGCACGTACACACGCTCCGGCTCCGGCAGGATGACGCCCGCGAGCGCCTCCTTGTTGATGTCGGTCAGGCGGCGTTCATTTGTACCATCGAGGTTCGCGACAAAGAGATCGCCGGGTAGCGTCATACTGGAAACGACCGCGATGAGCGTATTGTCCGCCGCGTGGAAGCCCGCGCAGTTGCGGTCGCCGCCGAGGACGATGCCAACGCCGCCCGTCATCGCGACGCGGGCGACCATCGCCGTGCCGCGATCCTCCGTGACGAAGAGAATGCCGGCGCCGTCGGGCGTCCATTGGATCGGGTACTGGCCGTTGCCCGCGCCGAGGTCGCCCATCACGCCTCCCGTCGCGGAGCGGTCGTAGTCGCGCGTCAGGGCGGTCGGCGTGCCGCCATCGGCAGCGACGGTCCAGACCCAATCCTGCGTCGTCGGCCCTGTCTCCGCTGGCTGGTCGTGGCCG
Organism: Chloroflexota bacterium; assembly: GCA_030853625.1. Lineage (GTDB taxonomy): Bacteria > Chloroflexota > Chloroflexia > Thermomicrobiales > JALYUS01 > JALYUS01. The sequence continues at coordinate 3,992 of JALYUS010000094.1, read as the reverse complement.
ACGAAGGCGATCTGCTTCCCATCCGGCGACCACGCGGGCGCGGCGACCGGCCCGGCACTCTTTGTCAGTTGCGTCACATCGCCGCCATCCACCGGGATCGTGTAGAGGTCGGAGACGTTCGTCCACTCGCGATCGGGCGTGCGGCGGGAGATAAAGGCGATACGCGATCCATCCGGCGACCACACGGGCTGCGCGTCGTTCCATGGGCCGTCGGTCAGTTGCGTCGCCGCGCCACCTGCGACGGACACGGCGAAGAGGTGCTTGTATCGACCATCCCAGAAGCCCTCGCCGTCCATCTTGTAGCCGAGTTGGGTAATGACTCGCACGTCGCTCCCTTCTTTTGGGGCGTGCGTTGGGTCATCGTCCACAGGCCGGTCGGTCTTCGTAACATAGATGAGGGATTCGCCATCCGGCGACCACGCGGGCTGGCTGACATCGCTCGATCCGTGCGTCAGGCGGTGCGCCTCGCCGAAGTCGGCGGGGATCAGCCAGAGTTCCTTGCGCTCTTCGCGATCTGAGACAAAGGCGACGGTCCGGCCATCCGGCGACCAGCGCGGCGCGCTGTCGTTGGCGTACGCGGTCGTTAATTGCCGGGGCGCGCCCCCCGCTGTCTCCACGAGCCAGAGATTCGAGACCGTGCAATCCTGCTCCACGTCCGTCCGTGTGACGACAAAGACGACGCGCGACCCGTCCGGCGCAACCTGAAACTCGCCAATTACGCGCAAGGCAAAGAGATCGTCATTCGTGATCGTGCGACCACCCAATACATGCGTCATTGTGAACCTCCCAACGAGCAGGCAGCGTGAAAGGATGCGTGAGCCATACTGGCATCACGCTTCGCCCTCCTGTGCGCCTATGCCGATAGCAATTACGGTCGTCTGTATCTACCTATTCAGGAACCGGAGCGCGACCGCTGCGTGCATAGCGACGCCGGTCGAGAGGGCATCTTCGTCAATGTCGAAGCGGGGGTGATGATGGCCGTAGGTCTTGCCCGTCGCCTCATTGCGGACGCCGAGGCGGTAAAATGCGCCCGGCGCGGCGTTGATGAAGTAGGACATGTCCTCCGCACCCATCCCCGGCTCGGAGTCCATCACGCGCTCCGGCCCGACGACATCCAGCGCAACCTCTTTGACGAGCGCGGCCATATCCGCGTTGTTGACGAGCGGCGGATAGCCAAGTTGATATTCAACATCGGCGGTGGCGCGGAAGGTCTCGCAGATGCCCCGGCAGACCGCCGGAATTCGCTCCGCCAGCAGGTGGCGCGTCTGCTCGTCGAAGGTGCGGATCGTCGCCTCGAAAGAGGCATCCTGCGGAATGACATTGCTGACCGTCCCCGCATGCAGCGTGCCGACGGTGATGACGGCGGGCGAGAGCGGGTTGACTTCACGGCTGACGAGCGATTGCAGCGCGATAATGCAATGCGCGCCGATCACGATCGGATCAATTGCCATCTGCGGCCGCGCCGCGTGACCGCCGAGACCGCGGATCGTCACCATCGCTGTGTCCGCCGCCGCGTTGACCGGCCCGGCCAGCACCGCGACTTTGCCAACCGGGATATTCGAGCCAACATGGATGCCGAAGGCAGCGTCCACATGCGGATTCTCCAGTACGCCCGCCGCGATCATCGGCTTCGCACCCCCTTGCCCCTGCTCCTCCGAGGGCTGGAAGAGGAACTTGATCGTCCCAGCAAACTCGCCCCGCCGCTCGGCCAGCACCCGCGCCGCGCCGAGCAACATCGCCGTGTGCGCGTCATGCCCGCACGCATGCATCGAACCGGGATTCTCGCTCTTGTACGGCACGTCGTTCAGTTCCGTGATTGGCAACGCATCCATGTCGGCGCGCAGCAGCACGCATTTGCCCGGCCCTTTCCCGCCGTGCAGGATGCCAACGACACCCGTCTTCGCGATGCCCGTCTGGAGGTCATCGAGGTTGAGGGCACGCAGCCGCTCGATGACGAAGCGGGCGGTATTTTCCTCCTGAAAGCCAAGTTCGGGGTGCTGGTGCAGATAGCGGCGATCCGCGATCACGCCGGGCGCGATCTCCTCCGCACTCTCGCGCAGTTCAGCAACAGTGACCATTGGCGGCAATCCTTTCACGTAACCCACCGGACGATACGCAGGATGCTATCGTACCGGGTGATGGGAAAGTGCGCCAGATTCAACCTCACTCCCGGCCTCCTCCGTTCCTCAGTGTGGGCAGGAGTAGCCAGCAGGTATTCTTTGCCATCAGTGGATGACCGCATCGCTGCGGACCGCGTCCGCCGCCAGCAAATCGAACATTTCACCGTCAATCTTTGCCTGCACAATCAGTTCGCCGCTGAACGCCTTGATGAAGCGGCGCAGGGTGGTGAGTTTCAATTCGTCCGCGCGCTCGATGCGCGAGACATTTACCTGCGAGCGCGACGCTCCGAGGATCGAGCAGCGAGGATCGAGCAGGCTTAATACAACCGCTCTCGATATGCCTGCTCAAACGCCGCGTCCAGCGCTTCCACGGTCACATCGGGCATCGGCACCTGGTCGTGAAGGATCTGTGCCAGCGTCGGCAGCGCCGTTCGCTCCGGCCACGTTGCCGTGTCCCAAAGCCGCGACCGCTTCAGCGCTTTCGGACACTGGAGAAACGCCTCCTCAACATTCACAGCGATCGCCAGTTCCGGTGTCTTTCCTTGCGCTACCAGCCGCGTCAAAATCTCCGCATCCCGCACGATGCGCGCGCGCCCGTTGATCCGCAGCGTCTCCTCCACGCCGGGGATCATGAAGAGCAGCCCCACGCCCTCCTGCGTGACGATATTGCGCAGCGAATCAATCCGCCGGTTGCCGGGACGGTCAGGAACGACCAGTGTGCGGTCGTCGAGCGCCAGCACGAATCCCGGCGCATCGCCGCGCGGTGAGACATCGCACTGCCCGCTCGCATTTGTCGTCCCGATGAGCAGAAACGGTGAGAGGGCGATAAAGGCGCGACAGTGGCGATCGAGCGCCGGGAGTTGCTTCTTAATCACCAGTTCGCGCGGCTCGCCCAGCAGCGCACGCAGTTCCGCTTCCGAGGTTACGCAATCGGTGAACTGATACTGTGTCGGCGCTTCGATCATTTGTATCCTCCACTGGTCATTCACTACGCGGCCCGCGCTATCGTCCGGGCGATTGTACGCCATCCGCGAGCAGTTGGCGGGTGATCTGGATCTGCCCCTGATGGAGCGCCCCATGCTCGATTGCGTGCAGCAGGCAATCGCGGAGCGTCAATGTCTCACCGAGGCCGCCGGTGCTGCGGTATTCGGCGGGTGGCTGCGGAGGAATCCCATCCATTGCTGCATCCGGGAGATGATCGAGCGCGTCATGCACCAACCCAATGAGCCGCTCGTAGCGCGCGATCAGCGCGCCGCCGTCGCCCGTCGCGTGGAACTCGGCCTGCCGGCGCCGCCCGACATCGCGGCCAGTCGCCATCTGCACGGCCCAGAACTCCGTCGAGCCGACGAGATGCGTGGCAATCGCGTAGAGCGTGTTCGCGTCCGGCAGTGGCACGGGGCGATTGAGGACGCTGTCCGGCAGCCCATCGAGTTGCCTCAGTATGTCCCGCGCAATCCGTTCCAATACCTTCGCAAACGCTGCACCCTCACCTGCCATCACATCCTCCTCTCTATCACCCTTGCATCGGTCATCTATTCAACATATACTACAATCGAGATGGATGAGATGCAAGTAGTCGCACAATCCGCCCAGGCGCTTTCTGACGAAACGCGGGTGCGCCTGCTCGAAATGCTCTGCGCGGGTGACGCGACGGTGAACGATCTCGCCGCGCGCCTCGGCCTCGCGCAGCCGCGCATTTCGACGCATCTCGCTGTACTCCGCCGTGCCGGGTTGGTGGACGCGGCGACCGTTGGCCGCCAGCATACCTACCATGTGGACACGGAGCGTATCCGCGCGCTGTTTGCAGCACTAGGAGGACTAATGTCAGCGACGATGCACGCACCGAAACGCAGCACGCAGGCAACCCGCGCC
>JALYUS010000508.1 GCA_030853625.1 Chloroflexota bacterium | reverse complement strand
CGACGGTGGCCGACGCACTCCCGCCGGGATCCGTTCCCCTGATGGAGGACAGCACGACATCCCCGGCTGCGATCGTCGTCGAGACAAGCGGCGCGGGCGTCGCCGACTGGCCGCACGACGCAAGCAGCACGATTGCCGGAAGCCAGAGCCAGCGCCGCATCCTGGCGCTAGGGTAAGTAACTGAACGGGTTACATGATCGCCCGTTATCAATCACCATGAAGTGGACGTGCGGGCCGGTACTGTTGCCGGTGCTACCCTCCAGGCCGATGGTCTGTCCCTTTCCGACGCGCTGCCCGACGCTGACGGCGATGCTCTGCATGTGCCCGTAAACGGTGACAAAGCCATTGCCGTGGTCAATGTAGACGGCGTTGCCGAGGCCGTCGGATGTCCACGCGGCATAGACGATCCAGCCGGCCTGCGCGGCGGCGAGGGGTGTGCCGGCGTTCGTGGCGATGTCAATGCCGTTATGGCTGCTGGTGAAGTTCGACGTGATCGTGCCCGTCTCCGGCCAATTGAAGCCGGGGTTGCGGCCGCTGCAACTGTACGACTGCGCCGGGTAGTAGATCGCCGGGTACGCGCCGGGGAAACCGGCAGCGGGTTGTGGCGCGGCGGCCGGTTGCGCGGCGGGTTGTGGCGCCGGTTGTGGTACAGGAGCGCGTGCTGGCGCCGGTGCGGGTGCAGGGGCACGAGATTGCGCGGACGCCGGGACTGGTGCGGGCGCCGGGCCGGGCGCAGCCGCTGCGACAGGAGCAGCGGCAGGTGCGGGCGCGCTGACCGGTGCGGGGGCGCGGGTCTCCGGGTTATCAATTTGGACATTCTGCGGGATGATCACCGGTGGCGGCGCGACATAGGGAATACCACCGGGAATCACGATCTCCTGACCCTGCACGAGTCGACCGCCGTGCGTCAGGCCGTTCGGGGCGAAGGAGAAGATCGCGTCCCGCAGTTGCGCGACGTGCTGATCGCTTGGCGGGTCGTTGCACGGGATAGCGGTGCAGGCGAAGTTCTTGGCGATCTGCGTGATTGCATCGTCTACATTCCGCTGCGTATCCGCCGCCTCGGTGACGTGGATGACGCCGTCCGTCGGCGGGATGGCGATCACCTCGTTCGGTTTGAGGACCCAATTGTCCGGCAGGCTGTTCGCCCAGACGATGGTCGTCGGTTTGGTCAGGCCGTACGACTGCGTGATTTTCCAGAGCGAATCGCCCGGCCGCACCTGATAAAAGATCGTGCGATCCCGCGCGGGGAGATGCTCGGTGGGGATGAGCAGATACGACCCGGCGACGAGGTCGCTCGTTGTCTGCACATTGTTGCCGGGATAGTTCGTAATCTGCTCCGGCGTCACCTGATAGGCGCGGGCGATCCCTTCCAGCGTGTCGGACTCTTTGACGCGGTGGAGCATCGTTCCCTTTGGCGGCACCTTGATCGCGATGCCGACCGGCAACGTCGTCGTGGGATCGCTGATGTCGTTTGCCCACATCAGCGCCGTCGCGGTGATCCCTTTTTGCGTGGCAATGTCGTTGAGTGTCTGATCCCGCAGCGCGCGCACGACATCAATCCGTTGTGGCTTGACGGTCAGGGCGATCGCCGGACGCGCGAGATAATTGGTCGTCGTTAGGTCTGTGAGGGTGGTAGGGGCATTGATGACTGCCTGTCCGCCGGGAACATTCACGGAAACCGCGACACTGTCCGATGGCTGACTGGTTGCCGAGACATCAATCGTTTCCATCGCGCCGCTCGGCGCGGCAACGTGCTGATCCGCGCCCCAGAATCCGCGCCCGATCAGGACAACCCCAACGATTCCGAAGACGACGAGCGCCGGCAGCAGCCGTATGAACATCATCCCGCCCGCCAGCATCCCGCCTGCTGGCGCGCTCGGCACGCGTGCGGCGCGAAGATAGCGGCTGGCTGGCTTCGGGGTGTGCGGCGCTGATCGTTCCACGGGCCAGAAATCCTTTCCAGGTTCGAACTCCGAACTCTCTAGGCGAATGACCGCCAGCCGATATAGCCGCTTGAGCCTTCATAGGTCGTGCGCACGACACCGTTACTGAGCGCGGAGATCATCGTGCCGTCACCCATCGCGATCCCGACGTGCCCGGCAACATTCCAGGATTGGTCGAAGAAGACGAGTGTTCCGGCGGGGGCCAAGCCGCGATTGATCGGCCCGGAGTAGGCATCGGCGAGCGCGGTGGGGAAGCGATAGTGCCCGACACCGGCGTTATCCGCGACATCGCCGATGAACTTCTCGCACCAGAAGGCCCACGGAAGGCCACTCGGTTGGCGGTATGCGCCGAGGTAGCGCTGCGCGACACGGACAATCGCACTGCTCCCGCCACCACTCGGTACGGAGCGGGCAGTCGTCGTTGTCGAGGGTGTCGTAAACGAGGCGTCACCCGCAGCGCCCGCGCGCGTGTTGGGATTATCCAGCGCGACATTCTGCGGAATAATTACCGGCGGCGGCTCGACATACGGAATACCGCCGGGAATGACGATCTCCTGACCCGGTATCAGTTTGCCGCCATGCGTCAGGTGATTGCCCCCGAAGGCGAAGATCTTGCTCGCAAGGTCGTTGACGCGCTGATCGCTCGGTGGGTCGTTGCAGGGAATCGCGGCGCAGGCAAAGTTCTTGGCGATCTGTGTGACTGCGTCATCAATGTTCCGCTGCGTATCCACCGGCTCGACGATATGGATGATGCCGTCCGTCGGCGGGACGGCGATAATCTGGCCGGGATGAATGAGATCACCGGGGAGATTGTTCGCCCATCGTAACGTCAGCGGGTCGCCAAGCGCGTAGATCGCGGAGATGCGGGCGAGCGAGTCACCTTCCTGGACCTGGTAAAAAACGGTGTGATCCCGCGTCGGTAGATTCGTCGTCGGGATGATGAGAAAGGCGCCCGGTACGAGATCGGATGAGAGGAGAACGTTGTTGCCGGGGTATGTGGTGATGTCTTGCACCTTCACCTGATAGGCGCGAGCGATACTGTCCAGTGTATCCGTCTCTTTGATGCGATGGAGCATCGTGCCGGAAGGTGGCACGCGGATCGTTTGCCCGGCCGGGAGAATACGCGTCGGATCGGTGATGCCATTCGCCCACATCAGGGCGGTGGAGGATGAACTCATCCGGGCGGCAATCGTTTCGAGCGTATCGCCATGCCGCGCGGGAACGATACCAACACGCTGGGGAATCGCTGTGATAATCGTGCCTGGGCGTGGAAGATAGCCGATAAAGGCCGAGTCGCTCGTGGTACTGGCAAGGGAGGTTGTCGTACTGCCATCCGGTACCGTAACGGTGACGCTTACGTCGCCGGTCGTGGCATTGGTGACCACCGTGCCATCCGGGAGGGCGCTATTGCCTGGCACGATACCCGCGTGCGCCGGGAGGCCGGTGACGGGATCGAGGTGGGATGGAGCGGACCAGAAGCCGCCGCCGAGCAGCACGACCGCCGTAACGGTGACAAGGAAAATGGGTGGGATGAGCCGGTTCATGTACGGGGAAAGAAACGATCCCCCGCGACCCGCAGAGCGCGCGCCGGGTCGTGCGTCTGCATGCAGATAGCGCCGATGGGCGCGGTCCCCGCGCGTCGGAAGATGGCCTTCCCTCACGTTCGCCTTTCCTCCCCCGTTTGCCCGTGTCTACGCCCGTCTTCCCATATCGGACGCATTCTCGGCGGATACCGAACGTGCTGTGTGGAACCGTCCGTCTCCGCCTTCGGGGCTTGCCGCTCCCCTGAGCCTCATACTTATGTCACGTATCCTACCGAGTACATCCTGATCTGTCAATTCCTCTCCGTGATCTGTGGGGATGCGGCGCATAGCCGATCACGTCAGGCGGTGAAGGCGGCGGTGCGCCGCTGGTCCCACGCATCATTGCGCAGAGTCAGCCGTAACGCCACAATACCGTTTGGCCACGTCATATTTCGGTAAGGGCGACAAACGGGGGAGGCGTCTCAGTCGCCTCCCCCCTTTGTCGCCCATTTCGCGCGGTGTGAAACCGTTTACCCCTTGACGCTGCCTGCCGTCAGGCCCTCGACGAGGAATTTCTGCCCATAGGAGTAGAGGACCACCACTGGAACGGCCATCAGAATCGCGCCAGCCATCAGTTGCCCGTACGGGTAAATATCGCCGAAGATCATGGATTGCAGGCCGACGGGCAGCGTTTGCAGGCTCTGCTTCGTGATGAAGACGAAGGCGAGCAGGAATTCGTTGAAGGAGTTCGTGAAGGTGAAGAGTGCCACCGCGAGGAGCGCGGGCGTTGCCAGCGGCAGCGTAACGCGCCGGAACGCCTGGAAACGCGTCGCGCCATCAATCATCGCGGCGTTTTCCAACTCCTCCGGGATACCACGGAAGTATCCCATCATCAGCCAGGTGGCGAAGGGCAACGCGAAGGTCGGATAGGTGATGATCAGCGAACCGAGCGTGTTGATGAGATGGAGTTTGCTGAGGATCTGGTAGAGCGGGATGAAGAGTAGGGCGCTCGGCACGAGGTATGTGAGGAGCACGATACCTGTCAAGCCCTGCGCGCCGCGGAAACGAAGCCGGGCGAGTGCATACCCGGCCAGTGCGGCGAAGGTGACAGAGATGAGCGTTGTGCAGATCGCGACGATCGCCGAGTTACGGAACCACGTCCAGAAGGGATGCTCGCTCGTCAGTTTCTGGAACTGACCGAACGTCCAGGGATGCGGCCAGAAGACATTTCCTTGCTGCGTTGTCACCTGCAACTCGGATTTGAAGGCCGTAATGAGCATCCAGTAAAACGGTGCGAGGACGAAGAAGAGGAGAATCGCGAGGGCGATCCACGCAGGCAAGCGACCGAGGACGTTCGGGCGTTCCTTCGTGGTCTGCGTCCGTACTTTTCCTTGCGCCCGGCGGCGTGTTTCACCAAGATCGGAGAGATAGGCGCTCAGGTAGCCGAAACCGATCCCCAACCCGAGGACGACGAGGAAGATCGCGGCGGCGCGGACGAGCATGCCGCTGTTCATCGCGTAGAGCATGACCACAAAAAGCACGATGCCGACGTAGAGAAGCACCTTGCCGTAGCGTTCGAAGAAGCGGTCGAGTCCGCTCTCCTGCACCTGCTGCTCCGAGCGGCGCATATAGCGGGCGAGGAAGAAGATGAAGATGGCGAGGATTGGCACCATCAGCAGTGCGACTGCTGCGCCGGGGCCGAACTGCAAACCCTGAATCGCCTTCTCGTACGCATAGACGACGAATGGCCGTGTCGCGCCGCCCGGTCCGCCACCAGTAAGGAGGTAGATCACATCGAAGGTATTGAAGGTCCAGATCGTGGAGAGGAGCGTCGTGACGAGCAGGACATAGCGTAGGCCCGGCAACGTGACATTGACGAACTTCTTCCATGAACTCGCGCCATCCACGGAGGCGGCTTCGTAGAGGTCATTGTCAATCGCCTTGAGACCGGCAAGCAAGTTGAGCGTGAAGAACGGGATGCCTTTCCAGACGTTGACGAGGATGACGGACGGCATCGCCAGGTTATCTTGCCCGAGCCACGAGGCGGGGAGACGATCCACAAGATGGAGACTCAGCAGGACGTTTCCTAGATGCGAATAAATCAGCGCCTTATTGAGGCCGCCGAAGATCGGGTCGTAGATCGAGCGCCACGCCAGCGCCGTCACGACGGTCGGTACGATCCAGGGCAGGAGCACGAGGCCGGTGAGGACGGATTTACCGCGTTTCAGATTATGCAGCAGCATCGCGGCGATCAGCCCGGCAGTGACTTTGAAGACTTCCGAGTACGTGGTGAAGACGACGGTGTTCTTGACGGCATCCTTGAAAAAATTGTCGTGCAGAAGGTCTTTGTAGTTTTGTAGGCCGACCCAGTGTGTCGCGTCCGTCAGTTGCCGCGTGGTGAAACTGAGGCGGATCGCGTCGAAGAAGGGGATGGCAATCAATCCGGCGAGCAGCAGGATCAGCGGTAAAATGAAGGGAAGTGCGACGGCCCAGTCCGGGCCAAAGGCTTTGCGTACCCACGAGATCGTCCGTGGTGCGGCAACTGGGGTGGCAAGTGTTTGTTGGTGCGTTGTTTGTGCCATTTCTTCCCTGCTTCGTTGCGTATGGGCGGGGAACCCGCGCCAACCGGCTACGTTTGGTCCCATCTCAAATAGGGTGCTTTGCTGAGTATAGCACAGTTGATGCAAGAAAGAAGTGCCGAACGCCCCGCATTTTGTCGCCCCGTGTCGTTAGTGATAGTGGCGCGCGCCATGCGGGGAACGATCTCTCGTCCATCGGCGCAAACGGGAGCGGACGGCGCATCGTCGCAGGTCCTCTCACAAAGAGGGGAGCGGACACACGGTCCGCTCCCCTCTTTGTTGGGCCGGTAGCGCGTTACTGGGGAAGGCCGAGTTGGACCGCCGCAGCGACTAACTGGTCGTGTGCTGCCTTGACCGCATCGGCGGGCTTCGTCCCCTTTTGGATGATGCTGCCCATCATATCGTTCAAGATATGCTGGCCATTGACCCCTTGCTCGTAAATCGGGCTGGGTGATTGCGGGAATGCATAGCCGGTCTTCGTCGTGATCGGCAGTTTCCCCTCGATGATCTGTCGGAGCGCGGGGAAGGAGGGGTCGCCGGTGTTGTAGAAGGGATCGGTATTCCACTCATTCTTATAGGTCGGCATGATCAAACCAAGCGAAGGCTTCGCGAGATTAAGGAACGCCGAGCCACCGATGAGATACAGCGCCGTTGCCTTCGCCAGGTCAGGATTCTTCGCCCCCTTTGGGATCGCGAGATAGCCGGAACCCGGCGTCGCGATTACCTGTTCCGTGGCGGGGCCGGTAAAGCCGGGTAGAACCGCTGTATTGCCATAGACAGGATTTTTCGTCGCGAACGATTGTGCGTACAACGTGTAGGCATTTTGCGTAATGCCAATCGTACCCGCCAACCACGCCTCATTGTTGCTCGTATCCGTCCATCCATTGACACCGGGCGGGAGCATGTTTTTGTACTTTGAGTTCGTATAGATGTCCGCAAGGAACGACACGGCGGTCACTGTCTCCGGCGAGTTGAAGACGACCTTCTTGCCGTCATTGCTGACGACCGCACCACCATACGCATAGACAACGGAGGTGACCGTGCCGGTCCCATCACCACCGGTGTTCGTTGTCAATCCCCAGCCGAAGCGGTTCTTGGATGGATCCGAGATGGCGAGCGCGGCATCACGCAACTGCTCGAACGTCTTGATACTGGTCGGTTGAATATTCTTCTCCGCGAGCCAGTCTTTCCGCGCGAACCAGCCGTTCCCATTGGCGAAGTAGGGAAGGCACCACCACTTGCCATCAATCATGAGATTGATCTTGCTGCCATCCTCAACCGGGCCGAAGACTTGTTGCGCCTGCGTGACGGAATCGGCCATGTCCGTCAGGTCGCCAAGTTGGACGAACTGCGAGAGGAAACGATCCACGTAGACGAGATCGGGCGGGCTGCCCGCTTTCACTGCGGCATCCACTTTGGTGGCGAAGTCGCCCGTATCAACATTGACGCGGTCGTTATTGACCTTGATGCCGATGAGTTTCGCCCAATCCGCCAGATCGCTATCCAGCGCCTGCTCGGACGACTTGAAGTACTCATTGCGGGAGATCATGTTGAGCGTCATGCCCTTGAACTTGTCGGCTGAAGGCGGTGGGATCGTACCAGCCACACCCGACGACGCGACCGCGCTACCACTCGGGGCAGTCGTACCGCTCACCGCGACGCTACTGCTCGAAGCGGTCGTGCTTACGGCCGGGGCGCTCGTGCTGGCCGCACCAGTGACCGCGCTGGCTGCGGGTTTCGTCGCTGCCGCTGCCGCAGTACTCGCTGGGGAAGTGGCCGCTCCTGCCGCAGTCGTTGGCGCAGTGCCAGCGGTCGTCGCCGCGCCGGTCGTGCTGGCAGGTTGCGGCGTGGCGGTCGCACTGCCGCCGCAAGCCGCGAGAATCGCCGCTGCCGCGCTAGCCGCAATGCCGCCAAGGAAACCCCGCCGTGAAAGCCGAGAGAACCGTGTGTACCCGTCGTCCATCGTTTCTTCCCTCACAATCCAGACCACGCGAGCGATGAAAGAGGCATCGCCCATCCCAGCCGACGCGCATACGCAATAGGGGAAACGCGGCACAATCCGTCCGTGCCGCTACCGAATCGTGCCCCGCACAATCGAATATCCCTCTCCCGTCGTCGGGCGCGCATACGCAGAAGCCGCAAGGAACGTACACCCGGCGAACCATGTTGTCAAGCGAAACAAACCGACAACGTCAGATTTCTCTGCTGGTGTCAGCCGGTAACTATTCAGTGAAACGGTTGCACAGACACCCTGGCGCCCATCGAAACCGCGCGGCATTATTCGGTGAAGCGGTAGCGGACGAGCGATATGATTACCACAAAGGCGTCGCGCCAGTTGATTTTCTTCCCCTCATCGAATTCGCGGCCATTATACGAGATCGGCACTTCGTAGATGCGATGGCCGCGTTTGAGGATCTTCGCCGTCATCTCCGGATCGAATCCCCAGCGATGCTGTTTGAGGGTGAACGAATGCGCGACCTCACGCGTGCAGAGTTTGTAGCATGTCTCCATATCGGTAAGCGTCGTGTTATAGAGAATATTGGCGACCATCGTGAGCAACTTGTTGCCGACCTGATGCCAGTAATACATCGCCTTGTGTTCGCCGAGGAAGCGCGAACCGTAAACGACACTGCTGCGCCCTTCGAGGATGGGGCGCAGCAGCGTCGGATAGTCGCGCGGGTCGTATTCCAGATCGGCGTCCTGCACGAGCAGGAAATCGCCGGTGGCGTTTTCGATGCCGACCCGCACGGCCGCACCTTTGCCGCGGTTGCGGGGGAGCAGGAAGACGCGCACGCCGGGTAACTCCGCAAGCCCCGGCAATGACTCCCGCGTGCCATCGGTCGAGCCGTCGTCCACGAGGACGATTTCGGTGGTCAGCCGGAGCGCGCTCAGGCCCACATCCCGGATGCGCCGGACGATCTCTGTCAGCGTCTCATATTCGTTGTAGATCGGCACAATCACCGACAGCGTGCGCCACGGCGGCGAGATGGGTTCCTCCGGCCATTGCCAGGACATACAGCGATGCCTCCACGGGAGTAGACAGTAGACAGAAGGGAACACTGGCGCTGCCCACTGATGATACCGGCCTGCCGGGTCATCGTGCCCGGTGCGCGGGATACTATCGCATCACGTCGTTTCCTGCATCTCTAGTGTCGGTCGCGGAACGCGGAGTCGGTCGCAGAGCGCGGGGAGGGATTCGAAGCGGAAGGGATGCGCCCGCCGATCAATGTGCGCCCGGAGTTCGTCCACTGTGCGGCGCGCCCGTTCCACGGTACGCGGGGAGTAGTGGTAGCGCGCGGCATAGTCCGCAAACTCGTCTTCATCGTGCAATTCGACGCGCCCATCCGGGAAGATCACCAGATCGAGATCGAGATCGGTGTACGCAACAGTTGGCTCCGGCTCCGTCCGCCAGTGCGGTGGTCGGGCGACGTTGCAGTAATAGCCGCGTAGATCGCCCGATACGGCATCATATCCCGCGATGACATTCCACCAGCGGTCGCGCCAGAAGAACTCCGCCGTCACATCGCCGGGCCGGAAAATCGGCGAGCGCCCCGCCACCTCCGGCCCAAAGACGCCCGAGACGATCAGATGGCACGTTCGCCACCGCAGCACCCGTACCGGATACGAGAACCGGGGCCGATCCCCCGTCCGCGCATGATAGAGCGCAACACGGGCATCCGTTGGCTCAGTAGAGTCTGTCATGGACATGCATTGCTGCCCCTACAACGTGGCCCTTACAAGATGAAGTTGCTCAGGTCTTCATCGGCGGCGATGTCACCAACTTTGTCACGGACGTAGATCGCGTCAATCGTGATCGTCTGGCCGCGAAACGCTGCCGCATCGAACGAGAGTTGCTCGATGACGCGCTCGACGATGGTCGCGAGGCGGCGCGCGCCGATGTCCTGCGTGCGATTGTTGACGTCCGCCGCCAGCCGGGCCATCTCCTCCAGGCCGTCGTCGGTGAATGCGATGTCCACGCCCTCGGTGGCGAGCAATGCGACATACTGCTTCGTCAGCGCGTTGCGCGGCTCCTTGAGAATCGCGAGCAAGTCCGTCTCCGTCAGGCTTTGCAACTCGACGCGGAGCGGGAACCGCCCCTGTAACTCCGGGATCAGATCGGATGGCTTGACGCCGTGGAAACTGCCCGCCGCGATGAAAAGGATATGATCCGTCTTCACCGGGCCATATCGTGTCATCACCACGGAACCCTCGACGATTGGCAGCAAATCCCGCTGCACGCCCTCGCCGGAAACATCCGCGCCGTACTCGCCATTGCGCGAGATCGTCTTGTCTATCTCATCAATAAAGACGACGGCGGCATCCTCGGCGCGGCGGATGGACTCGTCCACCACGGCATCGAAGTCCACCATCCGGTATGCTTCCTGCTGGGTGAGGATACGGCGCGCATCGCGGACGCTGACACGGCGCGAGCGGCGGCGGGACGCGTTGCGGCTGAGGTCATCCAGAAAGTCGCCGTAACTACTCTCGTCGTAGGGGCCGTCATCACCGTACTCATCGAAGAATTGCTCGATGTCAATCTCGACCGTCACGTCTTCGAGCAAGTCCTGATTGAGCATTTCCAGCAACTTCTTTCGCTGCCGTCGCTGCCGTTGCGCGGCGCCCGCGCTCTCCGCCTCCGGTTCGGGCTTCTCCGGCGGCGTGGCGCTCCGCCGGTTCGCGCGCGGGCGACGGTCGTGATCGGTTTGTTCGAGCAGATAGGTAATCAACCGCTCGCGCGCGGCGACCTCCGCCTGGCTCTTCACCGCTTCGAGCCGCATCGAATGCAGGTTGGAGATCGAGACCTCAACGAGATCGCGGATGATGGACTCGACATCGCGTCCGACGTACCCGACCTCGGTGAATTTCGTCGCTTCGACTTTGATGAAGGGGGCGTCCACAATCTTCGCGACGCGGCGGGCGATTTCGGTCTTGCCGACGCCTGTCGGCCCCATCATCAGGATGTTTTTCGGCGTCACCTCGTCGCGCATATCCTCGCTGAGGAGTTGCCGCCGGAAGCGGTTGCGCAGCGCGATCGCCACCGCGCGCTTCGCCTCGTTCTGGCCGATGATGTACTTATCGAGTTCCGCGACGATCTCAGCGGGCGTCATCGCCGCCGGTGGGGTGATTTCGGCGACCGCAGGCGTCGCGCCACCGGGCGGCCCGGCGTTCGCGGCTTGTGGCGGCTGGCGGTTGTCGCGGGCGGTAACGTGTTCCGTTGCGCTCATCGTACAGTCCTTCGGCGGTACGGCAGGGCGGATTCTTCCTTGCCGACCGTCAGCACGGTAATGTGGTCGTTCGTATAGATGCAGGTGTCGGCGGCGATCTGCATCGCTTTTTCGGCGATCTCCTTCGCGGAATAGGTCGTTCCATCAAGGTACGCCTTCGCGGCGGCGAGCGCGAACGGCCCGCCGGAGCCGATGGCGATCACGCCCTCGTCCGGTTCGACCACGTCGCCCTCGCCGGAGAGGACGAGGATCTGCTCGCTGTCTGCGACGAGCAATTGCGCCTCTAACCGGCGCAAGTAGCGATCCGTCCGCCATTCCTTCGTCAGTTCGACGGCGGATTTGCGCAGATTGCCGCTGTGTTCGTCCAGTTGCGCCTCGAACTTCTCGAAGAGCGTCAGCGCGTCCGCGACAGCGCCCGCGAACCCCGCCAGCACCCGGCCATCACCGAGCGCGCGCACTTTTTTCGCGCCGTGCTTCATCACGACATCGCCGAAGGTAATCTGCCCGTCGCCCGCCATCGCCACGATGTCGCCGCGTTTCACCGCAAGGATCGTCGTGCCGTGCGCGCGCGGCAGGAGTGGTTCATTCATATATGGCATGGATTTTTGTCATTCCCTTTGGTGTACATCCATCTGTCATCAATGCAGAGTACCACCCGCCATGCAAGGCGACAATGAGAGAAATTGTATCAGGCGTAGTAGCGATCTCCTTTTGTGGAAGGTAGAGAAGTCAGTGCATCCTCTTGCGATACCATAGAGATATGGCGAGCATGCCGAATGCAAACACGGGAGTGAGATCAGTCACAATGCTGCTGAAATTTTTTGGAACTATCCCCATCAACGTGAGAGTCAACCCAATCACAAAGCCGACGGCAAGCGCGATCCAAATTATACGTAGAACGACTTTGCGGTCTCGCACTCAATAATTCCTTTCCCTCCCCCCTTCCTCGCGGGAAGGGGGCCGGGGGGTTAGGTCAATCCGCCGAAACGGCAACGGGTTCGGGGGCGACTTTGTGCGGGTCGGTATTGGTCGTGTAGTCGCAGTCCGGGTAGCGGTTGCAGCCCCAGAAGACGCGATTGCCCTTGCGCGTCTTGCGCTGGACGAGTTCGCCGGTCGCGCATTGCGGGCAGTGGATGCCCGTCGTCACCTCGATTTTCTTGCTCGTCTTGCAGGTCGGGTAATCCACGCACGCGATGAAGCGACCGAACCGTCCGGTCTTGATGACCATTGGCTTGCCGCAGGTCGGGCAAATGTCGTCGGTCGGTTCGTCGGGCGCTTTGACGTATTGCGGCGGCGCGCCGGAGCCTTCGAGTTGCCGGGTGTTTTTGCATTCCGGGTAGCCGGAGCAGGAAAGGAAACGCCCATAGCGCGAGACGCGGATAATCATCGGCTTGCCGCAGAGATCGCAGATTTCGTCCGTCGCCTCGCCCTTCACCGCGCCGCCGTCCGCTTCCGCTTTCTTCGCGGTCGCGTCGAACGGCCCGTAGAATTCATGCAGCAGCGGCACCCACGCCGTCTTGCCGTCCGCGACATCGTCCAGCCGCTCCTCCATCTGTGAGGTGAAGCCGTAATCCACGACCTCTGGGAAGTTTTTGACGAGCACATCGGTGACAATCATGCCCAACTCGCTCGGCACGAGCACTTTTTCGTCCTTCGTCACGTAGTTGCGGTTCATGATCGTCG
>JALYUS010000087.1 GCA_030853625.1 Chloroflexota bacterium | reverse complement strand
CAACACCTGCCGTGGCCCGGTCGTGGATGAGGCGGCGCTGATCGCGGCATTGCAGAGCAAGCGGATTCTCGCGGCGGGGCTTGATGTGACGGAGGTCGAGCCGATTGCGAGCGACAGCCCGCTCTTGACGATGGAGAACGTGGTGATCTCGCCCCACATGGCGTCAATCAGCGATTGGGCGAATGGCGAGCGTCGCCGCCGACCGGCGCACGAGATTGCCGCCGCGCTGACCGGGCACCGGCCGCGCGCAGTCTGGAACACGGACGTGCTCCCACACCTGAACCTGATATAAGCCGGGGGACGCCGCAGCGCGATGATGGCGCATCATTGCACCGCCGGGGCCATTCCTGGTACGCTCACTCCCGTCGCCGAAGAGGGGAATAGACGCCGACGGACTCTGTCACCATCGTAAATGGGGAGGTCAATCATGAATGGCGCGGATGCGGTCGCTCGAATCCTACAACAGGAGGGGGTTGAGTTCCTCTTCGCCTATCCGAACCATCCAGTCATCAATGCCGCTGCGGCGCTCGGCATCCGACCGATCATCGCCCGCACCGAGAAGACGCTCCTCAATATGACCGATGGGTTCACCCGCATGACGAATGGCCGACAGATCGGCGTCTGCGTGGTCCAGGGCGGGCCGGGTATCGAGAACGCGTTCGGCGGCGTCGCGCAAGCCGCTGCCGACCATATCCCGATTCTCCTCCTGCCAGGCGGTCCCGATCAACACCGACTGGGTATCCCAGGCGAGTTCGATCCGCTGCCCACCTACCGCACCGCGACCAAATGGGCCACGCGCATCAACACCGTAGAGCGGATCCCGGAGTTGCTGCGCCGGGCGTTCGCGCAACTGCGTTCCGGCGAGCGCGGCCCGGTGCTGGTCGAATTGCCGCGCGATGTCACCGCAGCCACGGTGGACGAGGCCGCGCTCGCCTATACGCCGGTGCGAGGCTATCGCTCGGCGGGTGACCCGGCAGATGTCGCCGAGGCGGCGCGACTGCTGCTTGCGGCACAACGACCACTGCTTCATGTCGGACACGGCGTGCTCTGGGCGGAAGCGTGGGACGAGCTGCGCGAACTCGCCGAACTGGTCGGCGTGCCCGTCATGACAACGATGGCCGGCAAAAGCGCGTTCCCGGAGGATCACCCGCTCTCTGTCGGCGCCGGAGGGGGCACACTCGCTCGCGCCGCCGCTCATTGCTTGGTCCGCGCCGATCTCATCTTCGGTATCGGTTGCAGCTTTGCACAGGGCGGCTTCTCGACGCCACTGCCGCCGGGGAAGCGTCTGGTGCAGGTCACGAGTGACGCACGCGACATCAATCGCGATCTGCCGGTCGAGGTTGGCGTCGTCGGCGACGCTAAACTGGTCCTGCGGCAGTTGATTGCGGCGGTCAGTGACCAACTCGGAGCAGCCGGAACGCGCGACTATACGGCAATCGCGGCGGAGATTCGGGCCGTCCGCGACGCCGAATGGCGCGAGTGGTCGCCACGGCTTACTGCTGACGAGACCCCGATCAATCCTTATCGCGTGATTCACGACCTGATGCACACGGTTGACCGACAGACGACCGTTGTCACCCACGACTCGGGCAACCCACGCGATCAGATGCTGACCTTCTTCGAGACGCTGGAGCCACGCGGCTACCTCGGCTGGGGCAAGTCAACGCAGCTCGGCACGGGGCTGGGGATGGCGCTGGGGGCGAAGCTGGCGGCGCCGGAGAAGCTCGTCGTCAATGTGATGGGCGACCTGGCCTTCGGCACGGCGGGGCTGGAGATCGAGACGGCGGTGCGCGAGCGCCTACCGATCATGACGGTCCTGCTCAACAACTCGCGCCTGGGTGGTTACGACCATCACATGCCGATCGCGAGCGAGCGGTATGGGTCGAACAAACTCACGGGGCGCTATGCGGAGATGGCAGCGGCGCTCGGTGCATATAGCGAGCGTATCGAGCGACCGGACGCGGTGGCGGCCGCGATCGAGCGGGGGATCGCTGCGACGCGGGAAGGGCGACCCGTGGTCCTGGAGATGATCACGAAGGAGGAGCCGGTTTATCCGAGCGCCCGTGAGGTGTATCGCGCGGTCGAGTAACGATGCAGGAGGCGAGACACCCCGAACATGGCGCGAGCGACAGCGAACCGGTACGCTGCCAGCGCGGGCTGGCGGTCCACGCGGGTGGGAACCAGATGACACTGGTCGAGGGGGACCAATGTCGCCGGTGTTACCGAAAGGTAAACCAGCCCAACCATCCATCGCGCGGTGCTGCTGGGCATCTGCCATAGCGTGTGTCCCAAGCATCATGGCGGCACAGCGCGCACGGAGAGACGGCTGACCACTGGGGCGGCGATCTGCCGGGCCACGGCGAGCGAGCGCTATCCGCTCCCTACAGGGCTTATGCGTTCTCTATGAAGGGGATACCGAGTACGGCGAGAGCGGCGTGCGGGTTGCCGCGTATGCAATGGTAGAAGATGCCAAGCGCATGTGGATCGCCTCAGCGCTCCATCATGGCGATGCTGTTCCCGAGCCGCAGAGCGTCCTCACTTCGTAGAATCGGTTAGGGGTCAAGGCTGGCCGGGCGTTCCGCCAATGGTACGGTGAGGCGCCGCTCCGTGCCATCGCGGTTAATGGTGACGGAGACGGTCTCGCCCGGTCTGAAGTCCAGCAGGATGACGCTGAGCGGGGTCGCGTGATCCACCGTCGTCCCGTTGATCGCGACGATCACGTCGCCCTTCTGGAGCCCTGCCGTCGCGGCCGGCGTGTTCGGGCTGACGGCGCTCACGTACGCGCCGCGCCCGACCGTGACCTTCATATCCACGGCGCTGCCGGGTGTCAGCAGTTCGGTCGTGACACCGAGGTAGGGGCGGGTCACTTTGCCGTCCGCGACGAGAATCCCCGCGAGCCGCCGGGCGTAGTTACCGGGGATCGCGAAGCCAATGCGCTCCGCCTGGTTCGCGCGGATCGTGCTCGACGCGATGCCAATCACTTCGCCGCGCGCGTTGACGAGCGGCCCACCGCTGCTGCCGGGGCTGATCGCTGCGTCCGTCTGCACCATGCCATCCATCCCGCCGATCGAGCGATCCGTGCCGGAGATAATGCCGCGCGTGATGCTCCCCGCGAATTGCTCCGGATTGCCGATCGCGGCGACCTGCTGCCCGGAGCGGACGAGCGAGGAATCCCCGAAGACCGCGACAGCAGGCACGACGGCCGGATCAATCTTGACGACGGCGATGTCCGCCACCGGGTCCTGCCCGACGAGTGTGCCGACAACCGCCTTCCCGCCCATCACGGAGACCACGATGCTGTCCGCGCCAACAATGACGTGCCGGTTCGTGAGGATGTAGCCGTGCGCGTCGTAGATCGTGCCGCTGCCCGCATTCGCCTCGCCCACCGCGCTCGTGTTCGGGGCGCTCTTCTGCCGGTTGCTGATCGCCACCACTGCCGGGCTGACTGCCGCATAGAGCCGCTCCGCGTCGAAATCCGCAGGCGCGACGGTCGGTGCGGCAGACGTACCCGGTGATGTGCTGATAATCGGCGAAGAAGCGGGCGCCGTGCTGACAATAGCCGGGGCAAGCGGCGTTGATGACGCGAGAACCGGCGTCGCACTGACCGCCTGAATACCGGGCGTCGGCGTGGCTCCGCCGGTGCGAGGGATGCCGGCATTCGCCCCGCATCCGATCGGCCCCACACCCACGAGAGTAACGATGAGGATGGCGGCGACGCCGCGCCCGGATACACGTCGTGTTCCCACGTCACATCTCTCGCGCGTTGTGCTGATATATCGCGGGCATGAAAAAAGACGGATCGGGAGCGGCCAGTGGCTCCGGGTGTGTGGCAGGTGGGTGCGGCTTCCTGTTTATCCGTTCGACCGTCACCGCAGACCGTCCCCGATCGCGTCTATGGGCAGTATCACGGCGCTCGCTGAATCCCGTCTGAGCGTTTCCTGAAAGTTCCCTGAAAAACATCGTCCCTCTCTCCATCGCGTCGCAACGGTCGCCGGAGAAATCAATCGTACCATGCAGGCGCTTTCCTGAGTGTCCGCCACTGCTGACCGTCATGACCGAAGACGACCAATGCAACCTGCTCGCGCGCAACCAGAGCCAGCAATTTTCCGGTGCTGGCACGCAGTTGTTCCGCGTTATCATCCATCGGCCATGCCTGACGATCCGTGATGAACAAGCGCTGCATCACAACCGCATCAATCGCCAGCAGCACCGGGCCGGTTTGCGGCAGGCGCACCAGCACCGACTGATGTCCGGGCGCGTGCCCGCTGCTCTCGATCAACGTCACGCCGGGGAGCAGTTCGGTATCGCCGTCAACCAACCGGTAGCGCAACGCGGGATGATCCCAATGCGCGCGTCCGGAGGCGAAGCGTTCGTGGCCGCTCCGCGCCCGTTCGTACTGCTCGCGCTGGACGATCAGTTCGGCGTGCGTGAAGGCATCGTGATAGCCGACATGGTCAATGTCGAAAGGGTGCAGATGAGGAGGTCAATGTCGCCCGGGCGCAGGCCAAGCGCTGCGAGATGTTCGATCACATTCTTTTTATTCTCGGTCGGCGGCGCCCCCGGCGGTGGCGTGTCGTCGGCAGGCAGCCCACTATCAATCAGGATGTTCTCGCCATCGCTCATTTTCACAAGGTAGCAGCCAGAAGACATCTCCAACATTCCGCCTGGGATGGGTACAGTCGTCGTTCCCAACTGCATCAGATAGAGTCGCTGCGGCATCGCACTGATTGATGTCACCGATCAATCCTTCCTCGATAATGAAATCGCCTCGTCATGCGAAGCGCGGCGAATTCGTTTCCTCTCCGCACCTCCATCCAGAATATAGCGCGAGAGCCACAATAAAAGACCGTCCAAAAGGACGATGTATAAGAAGATAAAATGTGATAATGTAAAAGCCTGGATAGATCAGGCCTGAATCGCAATCTCTGACATCCGGACATAACGCAGATTTCCCGGTGGTAGCAGGCTTTCCAGCCCGCCTCTCATGGCAGGAACGGCAGGCTGGAAAGCCTGCTACCACCACCTTTTTCTCGCATCTGTTCGTAATTATGTCCGGATGTCAGCAATCTCTCTTGCGCCGTTGATCAGACGGCGGTAGACTAGCGTCACTTCCCCAGCCCTTATCCCCCAGCATACCTACCATATCGTCGCTGTTGTTCTCTCGCTGGAGGAGATTCCGATGCGTGTTTTGTTCACAACCCAAGTTGGTTCCGGTCACTGGCGCCCGCTCGCGCCCTTTGCCCGCGCGTTGACAGATGCAGGGCATGACGTCGCCTTTGCGTCGAGTCCCATTTTCTGTTCGATTATCGCCGAGCACGGCTTTCGCGGCTTCCTGGTGGGGAGGGACGACTGGCTCACACGATCGCAACAGTCGGCTCCATCGGCGGAGCCAGAGCAGTCCGAAGCGGTTCTATTTAATCAGTTCATCCCGCGAGCCGAGCGCGATCTCCCGGCGTTGCTGGCGCTGATTCGCGACTGGCACCCGGACCTGCTAGTGCGCGAGACGACGGAATTTGCCGCGTGCGTGGCTGCGGAACGCGCGGGACTGCCTCATGCCGCCGTGCAAATCTCCGCCTTCCGGCCCCACACGCATCCATTGCTCGTTCCGGCGCTCGACCAATTGCGCGCCGCCGCCGACCTCCCTTCCGACCCCACCCTCGCCATGCTCTATCGCTATCTCCTGCTCGTCCCCTTCCCGCCGCGTTTTCAGGACCCGGCAGTACTACTGCCATCCACCGCGCACGCCGTGCGGCATGTCAGTTTCGATGTCGAGCGTCCCGGTGATGCGGTATTACCACGCTGGATCGCGGCGATGCCGCAGCGGACGACCGTCTACGCGACTCTCGGGACGGCCTACAATCGGACTCCGGGCATCTTCTCGGCCATCCTTGCCGCCCTCGGTGATGAGCCGATCAATCTCGTCGTCACGCTCGGTCCGGGCTATGATCCCAACGACTTCGGTGTCCAACCGCCGAATGTCCATATTGAGCGATACCTCCCGCAGAGCATACTCTTCCCGCACTGCGACCTCGTCATCACCCATGGCGGCTCCGGCACCGTGCGAACCGCACTCCAACACGGCCTGCCGATGGTCATCATCCCAATCGCCGCCGATCAGCCGGAGAACGCCCGGCGATGCGAGGCTCTCGGGTTGGCGCGCGTCGTCACGGCGAGCGATCGCACCGCCGAGGCGATCCGAGAGGCGACCCATACAGTGCTCCAAGACCCGCAATACCGACAAAATGCCGAGCGCCTACGCAACGAAATGCAAGCGTTGCCAGGGCTGGAGTATGCAGTCGAGTTACTCGAAAGGCTCGGGCGAGAACGGCAGCCGATTCTGCAAGGTGGGAATCACCCCGCGTCGGCGAGACAGTCGGACCATTGAAACGCGAGGTCTCGGCCAGTAGCATCATCTCCTTCGCTGCTCTTCCAGAATCCGATGCCTCCCATATCTCTCCCCTCTCCCTTGCTCGGAAGCAACGGAGAGGGGCCCGGGGGGGCGGTCAATTCCCGCCGAGTGTGCGATACTGCGCCTGACAGAATGGACGTACCGCCCGGTTGTTCCGGGCGTTGGGGTGCTTGGAGGGACAGGGATTTTGCAACGCGCTGAAGCGCCAGCACGGCCGCGTGGCTGGTGGAACGAATATGTCGCGCTTCTCCTTACGGTATGGATGGTCGGTACCGTCATCTGGGCATTGGGGCATGCGGGCTGGGATCCCCTCCTGCGGCGGCTGCCGATTGTCGCTCTCCCCGCCGTCGTGATCGGTTATGGATTCACGAAACTCTGGCGCGTGCCGGTCGCCGCGCTGCATACAATGGCGCTGCTCGGCGGCGCGATCACCTGCTGGCTCGTGACGATCACCGTACCCGGCATCGCGGTCGGTTCGCCACGCCATCGTACGCTTCTGCTCTGGCATCGGGGCGCCACATGGGTACGCGCGGCATGGCGCGGGGACGCGCTTCAGGATCGCGCGCTCTTTCTGCTCGTCGTCAGCGTTCTCGTCTTCGCGCTCGCCTATCTGGTGCTCTGGTGGGTGTTTCGCACCGGGTCGTCCGTGCTCGCGATTGGCGTGCCGGGGATTGCGCTGTTCGTGACGGTCGGCATGATGCATCTCGCCGGGCGGTGGTATCTCGCGGCGTATCTGCTCGCGGCGCTCCCGCTGGCGGCCCGCTTCGCCGGGTTCCGGCAGGAGGCGCGCTGGCAGCGGCAATGGATCGCCTACCCCACCACGCTCCGCTCCCGCTACCTCTCCGTCGGTTCGGGCATCGCCCTCGTCCTCATCCTGCTGACGGCGCTCCTCCCGGCCACGGTGCATATTGGCGCGATTAACAGCGCGTGGCAGCGCGCGCAGCAGCCCGCCCAGCAACTTTCCGCCGCCGTACAGCAGCGCTTCACCCGCGCCGTCGGCGATGCGGGCGCACCGCAGGTGATTCCCGGCTTCGCCTCCTTCGGGCCAACCTTCCGCCTCGCCGGGAGCCTCAATCTTTCGGACGCGCCCGCCGTCGCTCTTTCGGCACAGGAGCCGCATTATTTGAGCGCGAATGCGTACGACTTTTACACCGGCCTCGGCTGGGAGGATCACGCGACGGGCACCTTCAATCCGCAAGGCCCGAATGGCGCGATCTACTCGCCGCAAGTCTCCGTCGGCGCGAAGCAGCAGGTGCCGCGCCCTGCCGGTGGCGTCGAGGCGACGCAGGACATCCCCTGCGACACGACCTTTCTGCGTCCGCGCGGCACGCTGCTCTATTCCTGCGGGCAGGCAGCGTCGCTCGCCGTGGACGCGCGCGTTTCGCTCTCGTGGCAGCAACTGGGGCAGAGCGGCGTCGCGATCCCCGTACCGCCGAACGCTACCGTTCCCGCCCCGCTGAATGACCACCTCGTCCGGCTCGTTAGCGGCCTCCAGGGGCTGACGCTTCCCGGCGATGTGCCGACGCCCGGCGCGAACGGCGAGGCGACCGCCGTGCGCCCGGATGGAACGCTCGTCATTTCACTCAGTCCGGCACGGGCGCAAACATGGCATCCGACGGCGGAAGAACTGTCGGGATATGTTCAGCGCGCGACCCAAACACAGGCGCAAACGCCGAACGCGCCGCCGATTTCGCGCATCATGATCGTGCCGCCATTCGCCAATACGACGCCAGCGGTCGGCCAGCCATCACGCGCGCTCGCGACCGCGATGGCGGATACCGACCCCCGCTTCGCCGCGATTGACGCGGAGCAGGGTCGCCTGCGCACGCAGTTGATTGACACGCAGGTCGTCATCCAGGGCGGCAGAGTGACGATGCTGCTCTATCATGGGCAAACACCGAATTTCGCCGATGTGACGACGCTCGATGCGGGCGCGCCGATTGCGACGAATGAGACGGTCGCACAGACGGCGTGGGTCAGCACGGCGACAGCGGAGCAACTGCGGGCGGCGGCGACATCATACCCGCAGTGGTTGAATCGCTATCGCCTCCTGCCGGACGGCAGCACGCCGAACACGATTGCCACGCCCCAACGGGTCAAAGACCTCGCGGCACGACTGGCGCAGGGCCAGCGCGACCCATACGACATCGCGGCCACGATGGAACAGTATCTGCGCGCGACGTACGGCTACGCGACCGTCGTCAACAACCCGCCCACGAACCGGGATGTCACTGATTACTTTCTCTTCGATGCCAAAGCGGGGTACTGCGAGTATTTCGCGACCGCAATGACCGTGCTCCTGCGTGCGGACAGCATCCCGGCGCGCGTCGTCACCGGCTACTTACCCGGCGCACGGCAACCCGACGGTCGCTTTCTCTCGCGCGAGAGCCAGGCGCACGCGTGGGTGGAGGTCTACTTCCCGCAATATGGCTGGATCACCTTTGATCCGACGCCTCGCCCGGATGTCGCGCCGATTATCCGGCCTGCCGGTGGCGTGCCGCCCGATCCGACACCCGCGCCCGTCGCGGCGCCCGCGCCCGCCGTCGCGCCACAGCCGTCCGCTCCGGCCCCTGCATCCCAGCCACCGGCGACGGCACAGAACCCCGTACGCGATCGCGGTTTCCATCTCTCGCCGTACTTCTTCCTCATTCCGTTCACGCTGCTCTCGCTCTGGGGGCTGGCGGCGTGGTACTGGTTCCTGCCCTTCCGAGGTCTGACACCCGCCGCGCAATGGTATGCGCGCCTGCAACGGAGCGCGCGCTGGCTCGGCGTTCCCCATGCGCGGGCAGCAACGCCATTTGAGACGGCGGAAGCGATTGGCGACCGGCTCCCGGCAGGTAAACCCGCCGCCCTCACCATTGCCCGGCGGTACGCCGAGGCGCAGTACGCCGCCCGCCCGCTCGCCCCTCCGGAAATCGTCGGCATGCGCGGCGCCTGGAATGTCGTCCTCACGAACACCCTTCGTACCCTCCCCCGCCGCCTTCGTATCGGAAAACGGAAACCAAAATGAACCGCAGAGACGCAGAGAACGCAGAGAAAGAGGAGCATGAAATGCAGAAGGGACGACGGAGGCGTTCGATAATCGTACATTCCCTTTTCCCTCTCTTCTCTTTCCCTCTCTGCGTCCTCTGCGCCTCTGCGGATCAATCGCTTTTAACCGCGCCGAAGGTGACGCAGTTGCGGATACCGGGGCCGACGCCGCTACCGGACGCGGTGCGAGAGGCGACCGGGCAGCAGATGATCAACCATCGCGGGCCGGAATTCGCGCGCATGCTCGCGGAAACCGTCTCCGGGATGCAGACGATCCTCCAGACGACCCATGATGTGCTGCTGCTCTCCTGCTCCGGTTCGGGCGGGACGGAAGCAGCGGTCGTCAATCTCTGCTCGCCGGGCGATGAAGTGATCGCGGCGCACGCGGGCGTCTTTGGCGAGCGGTTCGCCACCATCGCCGAGGCATATGGCATCACCGTCCATCATGTCACCGCGCCGGATGGCGCGGCGCTCGATCCGACGCGGATCGGCGAAGCCTTCGTCGCTCACCCACGCGCGAAGACGCTTTTGCTGACGCACAACGAATCCTCGACCGGCGTGACGCACGACCTTCGGGCGATTGCCGAGACGGCGCATCATCACGGCGCGCTGATCGCCGCCGACTGCATCACCTCGACTGCCGCGCTCGCTGTGCCGCTGGACGACTGGGGCATTGATGTCGCCGTTTCCGCCTCGCAGAAGGCGTGGATGGCGCCCCCCGGCATGGCGATGGTCGCCGTCGGCCCGCGCGCATGGGAGCGGACAATGACCGCGACACTCCCTCGCTTCTACTTCGATTTCGCGAAATACCGGGACGCGCAGGCGAATGGGCAGACGCCCGCAACGCCTGCCCTGCCGACACTCACCGGCTTACATCGCGCGCTTCAGATACTCGTCGCTGAAGGATTGCCAGCAATCGTCGTCCGCCACCGCGCCGCCGCTGAAGCCTGCCGCGCGGACATCGGCGACCTCGCCGAGTATGGTCTCCGCCTCTTCGCGGACCCGGCGCACGCCTCGAACACGGTCACGGCGGTCGCGCTCCCCGATGGGATGGGCGCGGCCCGCCTGCTGGCGCGGCTCGAAACCGAACACGGCGTCATCCTTGCTGGCGGTCTGGGGCGGCAGGCAGGCACGATCATCCGCATCGGCCACCTCGGCCACGTCACAGCGGCGGACATGGACGCGGTCGGCGCGGCGCTACGGGCGGTGGTGGGAACCTAACTCCCGGCCCCTTCCGTTCCTCGGCGTAGGAAGGGGTGTCTCATCGCGACACCGAGGCGTATGCGGAGTACTCCGATCTCTCGGAGGTTCCCCTCCCCTTCCCACGCCGAGGAATGGAAGGGGCCGGGGGTTAGGTTTTTTCTGCCGACCATCTGCTTCTCGTGTACACTGACGCACGATTCACGAGCAGCGTGAGCGACTGGGGGACGAGTGATGGACGACCGGCGAAAGGGAAGCGAAGTCCTCATCGAGGTGTTGCGCAGCGAGGGCGTGACGCATATCTTCGGCAATCCCGGCACGACTGAACTGCCGATGATTGACGCGCTGGCGGCCGTTTCGGACATCCGGTACGTGCTCGGTTTGCAGGAATCTACCGTCGTCGGCATGGCGGATGGCTACGCACAGGCAACGCGACGGCCCGCCTTCCTCAATCTGCATACCTCGGCGGGGCTGGGCAACGCGATTGGCAACCTGACGAACGCGAAGAGCGCGAATACGCCACTTGTCGTGACGGCGGGCCAGCAGGATTACCGGCACATTATCGCCGACCCCTTACTCGCGGGCGATCTGACGGGGATCGCGGCAGCGGTTTCGAAGTGGACGCATGAGGTGCGCACGCTCGGCGAACTCGGCACGGTGCTGCGCCGCGCCTTCCACGATGCGGCCTCCGCCCCGGCAGGCCCGGTCTTCGTCTCACTGCCCATGAACATCATGGATGAAATCGGCCCCGCGCCGATCCCCGCGCCCTCGCGCATCGAACGGCGCGCCGTCGGCGGTGGGCTGGACGAATTGGCGACACTACTCGCTGCCACTCCGACGGAGCGACTGGCAATCGTCGTCGGGGACGAGGTAACGGCGTCCGGCGGCACGGAGGCGCTCGTGGCAGTGGCGGAAACGCTTGGCGCGACGGTCTTCGGCTCGCCGCTGATCGGCTCGTTCGCCTTCCCGCCGCTGCATCCGCTCTGGGCGGGCGCGCTGCCGCCGCACGCCAGTGCGCTCCGCAAGGCGCTCGCGGACTACGACCGCATCTTCCTGATCGGTGGCCGCGCCTTCATGACCTATCCGTACGCGCCCGGTTCGCCGCTGCCGGAGACAGTCGAACTGCTCCACCTGGCCCCGGATGTCCACGATCTCGGCCGTACCTATCCGGTGCGTCTCGGCATCGTCGGGGACCCACGCGCGACACTTGAAGCGTTGTTGCCGCTCCTCCAAAGCAAAGTGACAGCGACGATCTTGGCAGAGGTGATGGCGAAGCGGCGCATCGGGCAGGAAAAGGCCCGTGACGCCTACGAGACGGCGGCGCTCGGTCGCTACGACAAGACGCCGATGCCGCCCATCGTCGCCGCGCACGCCCTGCTTCGCGCCCTGCCCCCGGAATCCATCGTCGTGGACGAAGGCCCGGCGACGAATACGCATGTGCGGGCGTTTCATCAGGTGACACGACCGGATCGCTACTTCTTCGTGCGCGGTGGCGGACTTGGCTGGGGAATGCCTGCCGCGCTCGGCGTCTCGCTCGGCTTTGACCGCGAGCCGGTGCTCTGCATCGTCGGGGATGGCGCGGCGATGTACTCCCCGCAAGCCCTCTGGACGGCGGCGCACGAGCAGTTGCCCGTCGTCTTCGCCGTCGTCAACAACCGCGAGTACAACATCCTCAAGAATTACATGCGCGGCATGGAGGGATACAACGCGACGATGGGGAAGTTCATCGGCATGGACATCGCCGATCCGCCAATTGATTATTGCGCCCTCGCCCGCTCGATGGGCGTCGCCGCGACCCGCGTCGAGCGGGCGGGTGATGTCGGCGATGCCGTGCGCGCCGCGTGGCAGTCCGGCAAACCGCACCTGCTCGAACTACCAATGGCCGCTACCAACTAATCGTCGCTAATCTCCACGTCATGCTGTTTGGCGGCGCGCTTGATCCGCTCCTTGATCTGAGCGACATCGTCCTTATCGTACTTGGACGCATTATCCTTATGATTGATGTAACTCCACGCCGCGCGGACATGCTCAGGCGTGTCAATCGGATATTTGTGGTTCGTTGGGTCCGCGAACTGGACATGCCCGTAGTCGTGGACGCCCTCCTTCGGGTTGACATCGTCCCGCTTCTCGATTCGGTCGCTCATCTCACGCTCCTTTCCCTAACGACGCGGTGCTTCCTGTGTCGGGATGTTGCATCATGCATGCCAGCCGCTATCATCACGCGAGACAGGCGGCGAGAGCATCGAGGAGAGGAGCGGCAGGGATGAAGATTCGCGAGATTCGGGCGGTCGGTCTGCGCGGCGCGACACCGGAGGGCGGTTGGAGTGATGAACTGCAACCGGATGCCTGCGTCCACACGCTGATCGCCGTCCACACCGACGAAGGGATAACCGGCATCGGCAGCGTCTTCACGAACGATAACCTCGTACGCGCCGCGCTCGGCATCCTCGAACCGTTGTATCGCGGCGAAAACGCACTCGAACCGGAGCGGGTGAGCGAGAAATTGCACCAGAACACCTTCTGGCTCGGGCGCGGCGGCGCGATCACGCACGCGATTTCGGGCATAGACATCGCCCTCTGGGACATCCTCGGCAAAGCAACGGGGCAGCCCGTCGGGCGGCTCTTAGGCGGGCGGTATCGCGAGCGCGTGCGCCCCTATGCCTCCCTGCTGATGGATGAGCCGGAGCGAATGACCGACGCGCTCCTGCCGTACAAGGCGCAAGGTTTCCGCGCCTTCAAGATTGGCTGGGGTCCGTTCGGGCGACAGAGCGCGGCGAAGGACGAGGCGATTGTCCGCGCTGCGCGGGACGCCGTCGGCGACGACGTGCTCTTGATGGTGGACGCGGGCGGCAGCGACGCGCACTGGAATCAAGGATATAAGTGGGCGCTCAGGACGGCGGAGATGCTCGCGGGGTACGGCGTCACCTGGTTCGAGGAGGCGTTGAAGCCAGACGCGCTCAGGGAGTACGTCATGCTGCGGGAGCACGCGTCGTTACCAATCAGCGGCGGCGAGGTGCTGACGCGCCGCCAATCCTTCCAGCCGTGGCTCGAAGCGGGCGCGTTCGACATCGTCCAGCCGGATGTCACAAAGGTCGGCGGCATCTCGGAGGAGCGGCGCATCGGCTGGATGGCGCAGGAGCACGGTATCCGCTTCATCCCGCACGGCTGGAACACCGCCATTGGCCTCGCGGCGGACCTTCAACTCGCCTCCGCCTTCGCCGACACCGATTTCGTCGAATACATCACCGGCTCGCCCTATGTGGACGCCATCGTCGCCACGCCGTGGCAACTGGACGCCGACGGCATGCTCGCCATCCCCGCCACCCCCGGCCTCGG
>JALYUS010000485.1 GCA_030853625.1 Chloroflexota bacterium | reverse complement strand
TGCCACGATAGAGTGCATCGAATAATAGACTGTAGCAATTTCGGCGACAGATTTCACTACGGATTTAACTCCATTCACGGTACACGAACCCTGAAAGAATCTGTCTATACGCCAAAAAAGTCGCTTTCCAAAGGAATAAGGGAGAAAGGAATGGGACGCCCCACGGCATCCCATTCCTTTGTCCTGTTTCTTCCGCTACACGTGGCCTGATTCGCGCGCCTCAGAAGGACTGTTCCGTCCGGGGCGCGTGCGGGAGATCGGGCGCAGCATCGGCGCCACCGGCATCATGCACACGGTCGGTGAGGTTGCCCGCGTCTATCTCGACGCGCTCCTTCCGTACAACCGTCTGGATCGTTTGCATCGTCGGTATGACGCGCTTCGTGATGCGCAGTTCCTCGGCGAGGATACGCCGCGTGACGACGACCGCCTCCTCAATGATGACGGGAATAACGTAGGTGTCACCTTCTTCACGCGGCATCACCTCTTCACCGTCCGCGAGATCGCGGCCGACCGCGACGCGCTCGACGAAGAGTTCTTCACGCTGCGTCTCCTGTGTCAAGGTCTGTGGAATCTCCTCGGCCACTGTCCGGACGACGATCGTACCGGCGTCTCGCCACTCAGGATGCGCCTCGACTCGCTCCTCAATGACGGGGACGGTCATTTCCTGCTGGTCGGCATCCATTACCTGCGTGCCTGTATCGTGTGTCGCGTCGAGCGGCATAGTCATGCCCGCATCCATCGGCATCGTTTCCTGCGACGCGGGCGGGATAGCGGTTGCATCGGCGCTATCGTCGCGCATCTGCCCGCCATGCGTCGGATGGATCGGCGGCGGCTCTGACGTGACGAGTGGCGTATCATTGACGTAGGGATTGACATGCGACGGATCGTTCTCCGCCGGGGCGGCGAGCCGGGTCGCGAGGTCGTCTTCGGCAGTC
The DNA here is from genome assembly GCA_030853625.1 of Chloroflexota bacterium. Taxonomy (GTDB): domain Bacteria; phylum Chloroflexota; class Chloroflexia; order Thermomicrobiales; family JALYUS01; genus JALYUS01. Next base: position 14,694 of record JALYUS010000485.1, on the reverse strand, counting down.
TGCGGTTGGGGCGCCATCTGCTGCTGCGGCGCTGGCGGCGGTTGCGTGCGGATTACCGCCTGGCCGTTCTCGACCACAAACATGGAGAGGGCGACGAGCGTCGTACCATCGCCATGCCACGCGACGCGCACCGCACCTTCATAGCCGGGCGCGGCGGGAATGATCTCGGTGATCGTACCGGTCCATCCATTGTCTGAACTTACAGGCATCCCCACCCGGAGATCGGGCTGTCCATATCCCGCCGACGGTGCTCCATAACTCATGGTGTCGCTCCTCCTCATGTATCAAACTATACAAACCGCCTATGGCATACATGGTGCCAGAAGAATGGATGCGCGCGAGAAACGGCGTGTCAGTGCAGTGCGTCCTCACTCTATTGTCTACGAGAACGCAAGAGAATCATAGCATCGCCGGGGTGAAGAGATCGGATCCTTCGCGGTGCAGACGAAAAGCGTCCGGTCTGCGGTAATTCCTTCCTCGCATCGGGCAGGGGAGCCGGAGTGAGCTCACTCCCACGAAATAAGAGGGTGCATAAATCCTGTCCACAGGTTTGCATAATGTTGCGCACATGTGCCGTACAGACTATGATGCGGTAGATGATTAATCGGGTGGTAGGGGGAGTTGGGGTCATGCGCCGGATGTGGCGAGCGAGTCTCACGGGCGTCATGCTGCTGATCTGCGGCTTTATTGTGCCTCTCTGCACCGTCACGCATGCGGCGTCGGATGATCTCGAATCGCAGCGCAACGCCGCGCTTGCCCGCATCAATCAGTGGCGCGCCGCGATCGGCGTCGCACCCCTCGCGCGCCATCCGGCGCTCGACCAGTCGGCCCAGGCGCACGCGCGCTATTATCAACTGAACAGTGGCAGCGGCGGTGTCGGCATCCATGACGAGAAGCCGGGCCTGCCGGGCTTCACCGGCGCGGATTTCTTCGACCGCGCGCTGGCGGCCGGCTATCCGAGCCGCAATGTCAATGAGAACATGGGACTCAGCGGCAATCAACTTACCTCGCTGGATTGGTACATCAATACGATCAACCACCGTCTGACGCTCCTCGATCCACGCTATGTCCATATCGGCTTCGGCGTCGTTAATGACACAGTCAAGGTGGACGTGATTGATGTCGGCACGCCCGCATGGAGCGCGACCGCCGATCCCGCGTGGGAACAGTGGCCGCCGGATGGTGCGTCGGGCATCGGGACATCATTCGACGGCGAATCGCCCAATGCCTTCGCGAGCGCCTCGTACCCGATCGGCACGCCGATCACGCTCAAGTACAATGGCGCGGGCGGCGTGACCTTCACCAGTGTGACGATCACCACGCGTGGACAGACGGTTCCCTCCTTCGCGAATACCGGCACCGGCTGGCTCTCGAAGAATACGGACCTGATCGCCACCACAACGCCGATGCAACCGGGCACGGAATATACCGTGACCGTCACCGGTGCAGCAAACGGACAGCAGTTCTCGCGCACCTGGGGCTTCCGCACGAGGGCTGTGGGCGATCCGGCGAGCGTCATTGTGCCCGGCGCGCCACCGGTCTCGAAACCCGCATCGGTCGCAAGCCAGCCGACTACCGCGCCGACACCCACGACCGCACCCATATCGCTACCGACGCCTTCACCCACGCCCACCGCGACGCCAGTCACGACCGCGACCGCTGCGTCGGCATTACCGCCCTCTGTGGTGTCGAACAAGAGCATCCCGATACTGCCGCCATCATCCCGCGCGCTGCCTCTCTTCCCCGCCGCGCCCGTGCCCCCCACTACCGGCTACCGCCTGCCAAATGGAGTGAATGCCGCCCCCGGCGTGATCGGTACGGCGTGGAGCGGCGGGGATGGCGCGGTCGCCGCCGGAAAAGTCACGCGATCATGGCTCTACGGCCCGGACGCCGTGACGACACGGATGGAGCCGTACGCGGAGTCACCGGGCGGCATGCGAACCGTCTTCTATTTTGACAAAGCGCGGATGGAATTGACCACACCGACGAGTGGGGTCTCCAATGGCCTGCTCGTCACGGAAATGGTCAGCGGCGCGGTGCAGGTCGGCAATGCTGCTTTCCAGTCATACCACCCGGCAGCCATTCCCGTCGCGGGGGATGCGACGAACAACGACGCCTGCCCGACCTACGCGACCCTCTGGGGTGTCGCGTCATTCGGCGATCTGGCGAAGGACCGGCGTGCCGCGACGATGGTCGGCCAGCCGGTGACGGCGACGATTGATAGCGGCGGCCATATCGGCGATGACCCGTCGCGCGCTGGCTATGCCGTTGGTGCGCACTACGACGCGAATCTTGGCCATAACGTCCCGGATGTCTTCTGGAATTGGATGCAGACCCTCCCGGCGGACTGGCAGACGCTGCTCGGCCTGCCGATCACCGAGCCGTACTGGACGCAGACGCGCGTCGGCGGTACGCTGCATTCCGTGTTGATGCAGGCGTTCGAGCGGCGGGTGCTCACCTACACACCCGATAACGCGCCCACCTGGCAGGTGGAGATGGGCAACGTCGGCCTGCACTTCCTCCTCTGGCACGACAGCCTCACCTAAACGAGAAGAAGGGAGAAACGATGACCGACATAGCCCATACGCGGGTGAATATTCCGTCCGGGACGCCGTGGGAGGAGCGGGTCGGCTACTCGCGCGCGGTGCGGATTGGCGATCTCGTCTACACCTCTGGCACGACGGCGATGAAAGAAGGCGCGCTCGTCGGCATCAACGATCCGTACGCGCAGACAGTGCAGATTCTCGCCAATATCCGTTGGGCGCTCGGCGAGGCAAATGCGACGATGGCTGATGTTGTGCGGTATCGTGTCTACCTCGTGGACATCCACGACTGGACGGAAGTGGCACGGGCGCTGAAGGAGACATTTGGCGCGGTGCGACCGTGCAGCACGCTGCTCGCCGTCGCCGCGCTGATTGATCCGGCGATGCGCGTTGAGATCGAAGTGGACGCGGTGGCGCCCGCCGCATGAGCATTCCCCCGACGCGGTCAGACCTGCTCCCCCGCCGCCTGCGCGACACCAATGCGCTGGAGAACCGCCTGCACCGAATTCGCTGGCTTTTTTTCGATGTCGGCTCCGTGCTGATGGACGAGACGCTCGGTGACGAGCAGACGCGTAAGCAGATTGTCCGGTTGCTCGCGCTCCGGGGCCATCGCGTGCCACTGGCCGCCGTGCGTAGCGCGTGGGATGCAGCGATTGCGTCATACGACCGGCATGTCGTTCGGGGCGTCCTCAATCGGCTGGTGGACGAGCAGACTGCGGTCTCCGTGCAGCAGGAGTTGCGCAACCTTTCCCGCCCGACGCCGCCCTACGCGGAGACGAAACCGACGATGGAGACGTTCGCCAAGCGGTTCGGTACGGCGGTGATCGCCAACCAACCCGCGACGATCCGCGAGTGGGCGGAGATTGCCGGGTTCGGAGAAGCGGTGCATCTCTGGTGCCTCTCCGGCGAACTTGGCTTCGGCAAGCCCGACCCGCGCATCTTTCAGTACGCCCTCGATCATGCCGCCTGCGATCCGAAAGAGGCCGCGATGGTCGGCGATCGTCTCGATTACGACATCACGCCCGCGAAGAAACTCGGCATCCTGACGATCCGCATCCGGCGTGGCCCGCACGCGATCCAGGAGCCGCGCGCCCATGAGGAGATGCCGGACCTCACGACGGCCACCCTCACCGCCCTCTGCCGCCGCATCTGTCTCCCGCCCGAAACGACGGATACGACGGATACCGGCGGCTTCAACGCCGTAGAGGAAACGTCGTAGCGCGGTAACATGGGCTTCAGTCTACGCTGCTGTCATTGTCCTGATGCACGACGCGGATTCATCGCGCAAAACTTTCCCGGTTGGCATCCAACCGGTGGGGTTGCGGGCAAAGCAAACCCGGCATCACGGAGCAGTGCCGCCACCCGGCAAAGCGGGAAGCCAACGACGGTGGTGTAGCATCCCGCGACCGAGGCGACGAGCGCGCCGCCCGCGCCCTGCACGGCGTAGGAACCCGCTTTGTCGAACGGTTCGCCGGTGGCGAGGTATGCGCTGATGGCGACCTCGGTGTACGGGTGCATCGTCACCGTCGCGGTTTCGACGCGGGCAGTTTCCGCGCCATCCGGGGCGATCAGTGCGACGCCCGTCGGCACGCGATGCGCCCGGCCACACAGGAGCCGGAGCATCCGTGCCGCGTCCGCCGTATCGGTCGGCTTGCCGAGAATCAGATTATCCACCGTCACGAGTGTGTCCGCGCCGAGGATGTACGCGCCGGGGTACCGCGCCGCCACTTCGCGCGCCTTCAGGAGGGCGAGAAAGCGCGCGACTTCCTCTGGCGTCGCCCCGGTAGGTACGGCCTCGTCCGCGCCACTTGGATCAACGATGAAGGAGGGGCCGAGGAGATCGAGCAGTGCGCGGCGGCGCGGCGAACTTGAGGCGAGGACGAGGGGGGGCTGATTACTCATCGGAGGTCGTACACTGTCTGATCGTCGCGCGCGGTGAGGCCGACGGAGCGGGCGAGGGCGACCGCCGCATCACTGTCCGCGCTCGCCGTTAGCACCGGGGATGTGTTTCGCTCGCTCTGAATCGCGCCGATCAGACGGTGCGTACACTCCCGCGCGAAGCCGTTGCGGCGCGTCCGCTCGATGGTGTAAGCGGCAATCGCGGCGTATCGCTCCGTCGTGCCCGTGATGCAGGCGATGGCGACGAGTTCGGCGCGGAGATACCGTGCGTAGGCGATCCCCTGCCGCAGCATCGCTTCCGGCGAGCCGTATCCCGCCCAGAGCCATGCCGGGAACGGCGCAAGATGCCGCGCGTCGGCGGCGCGTAACCGGCGCACTCCGCCTGGTGGCAGCATCGTAAACGCCGCCTCCGCATTGGATAGGGGAAACGTGAACGTCGCGGATTGGCGCGATACCGCATCCGTCCGCCAACCAGGAATCTGATTGGCTATCGCTGCATCTGCCTGGAGTATTGCCGGGCCGGTAAGTGTGCGGACGTATGACGCGAGCGCCGGATGATCCGCCACACCGAAGAGAAAGAGAGAATGCCCTTCCGGAATCGCAGTTTCGATGGCAACAACTGATGGCGCGCGCGCGTCATCCACGCGGACGCCCGGCAAGCCGGCGCGGACGACCGCCCGCGCCGGTACCGCCCACGGTTCGTCCGGGACGAGTGGGAGCAAACGGTCGTACGCGTCGGGAGCAATCGGTTGGAGAGTGGCGTTCGCGTGCATGGACGTATTGTACAAGAAACGGCGCGCAACGCCGGACTCTGCGATTGTGAATCATGTCACGAACTGCAACGCGCGACCACAGAACGAAAAGATCGTGAAAGAATGCACGATTGATTTGTGAAATCTGGAACAAACAGGGTGTAGATGCGTTATATCAGTATGGATGACGCGATGGTTCGTCGTTCTAGATGATAGAGAAGGAGACATATATCATGTTCGAAACCGCAATTGCGGCCGCACTGGTGAACGAATTGAAGCATAACGAAGACCGGGCGGATCGCCGGGCGTTTTACGGCCCTGATCTCGTGCTGTCGCAGGAGGAACCCCGCCGCAAGATGCGCCTGCCGCGCTTCATGCGTCGTGGCGCGAACCTGGCATAGGCGAAATCGAAAGGACGAGAACGATGTTTGAGAATGCGGTGCTCATCGCCAGTATGATTCCGGACAGAAAAGTCCGCGAAGAGAAATTGCCACGATTAGTCTTCGACGAATACGAGTTCGGGGCGTGGCACGAAGAAACCCGCCACAAGCCCCGTCCGTCGCGCTTCCTACGGCGCGGCAAATAGGCAGTAGACGTAGACAGTAGACAGAAAAGATACCCCGGCCATCGCGGTCGGGGTGTTTGCTTTCTCTCCGGAATCCCAAACTGTCTACCGTCTACTATCTACCGTCTACTACCTACATGAACTCGTCCGGCGCGGCGGGGCAGAGGCCAACATACGGGCAATTGCGGCAGAAGGGGCCGGGCGTCGGGGCGAAGCGCGTCGCGTCCGGCATGGCGAGCCGGATCGCGTGCGCGATATCAATGATTCGGGCGCGGTACTCCGCGATGCCCGGCCCGAACTCCCACTCTCGCTCGTCATTCGTCCGCAGGAAGACGGTGGAAACCGTGACCATTTGCGCATCGCAGCGCAACGTGTTCGCGACGCAGAGATGGAGCGCGGCGATCTGCACGAGGTCGTAGGTGTCCGTCTTGCCGCTCTTGTACTCGATGACGCGAATCCGCCCATCGGGCAACCGGACGACACGATCCGCCCGCGCGCTGAGGATGAATGACGGATACTCCTTATGCGTGAAGTGGCAGACCCATTCGAGGCCGAGCAGGTGCGCCCGTGCCTGCGGAGCGGCGACCGTGCCGAGGTATTCGGCGGCAAGCCGCGCGATCCACGCGACATCCTCGCGCCACGTCTCGCGATCCGGGTAGCGATAGGGCGGGAGATAGTCCGCCGCGAGCGCCGTGAGATCGCCAGGGAAGTCTCCCGCCGCCTGGAGATTGTCGAAGCATGCCTTGAGGACGTTATGGATCGCGCCGCCGCGCTCCATCGGTCGGTTGAAGACGACTTCCGCCGGGCTTTTGCGAATATAGGCATGCCAGTACGCGTGCGGACACTCGCGCCAGCGATGCAAGCTCGTCGGACTGAGCCGGAGCGGCCGGAGTATCGCGGGAGGTACGAGAGAAACTGCCATTGCCGTTCTCCAGTAGTCGGTAATCAGTAGTCGGTAGTCAGAAGGGGGACGGACTCTCTGACTACTGGCTACTGATTACCGCCTACTTCGTTAGAGACCAAGCGTCTTGATACCCGCCGCCGCGCCGGAAATGATGAAGTTGCCGTCACCGCCGCCGGTGAGGAACTGGAAACCCTGCGCCGCGCGCCGCACCATCTCTTCGGGGCTGCTGCATGAGAGGCCGGCGATCTTGCCGGTGTTCTTGCACGCCTGGACGACGCGCTCCAGCGCGCGGATATGCCGGTCGTCGTTCGGGGCGTTGCGCGGGTCAATGCCCATCGAGAGCGCCATGTCGGCTGGCCCGGCCCAGCACCCATCAACGCCGGGCGTGGACATGATCGCCTCGGCATTCTCGACGGCCTGGATGCTCTCCAGTTGCACGGCGACGAAGACCTCGTCGTTGATCCGATCCGGGTAGTCATTGCCGTAGCGCGCGGCGCGCCCCCAGCCCCATGAGCGCGTGCCTACCGGGGGCAAACGGCAACAGTCCGCAGCGGTCTTCGCATCCTCGGCGGTATGAACCATCGGCACGACGATGCCCATCGCCCCCTCATCGAGCAAACGACCGATCATCGTGTAGTCGTTGCGGGCGGTGCGGGCCATCGGGATCGCCGCGCCGCCCGCCATCGCCATGAAACAGGCGATCGTCGAGTCCGCACCAAAGGAGCCATGCTGGTTATCGAGCAGGATAAAGTCAATGCCACTACTCGCTAAAATCTCGGCAGCCAGCGGCGATCCAAGACCGAGCGAGTAGCCAAAAGCGGGTTTCCCTTGCAACATCTTCTGCTTCGCGGTGTTCGTGCGCATCCGTTGCCTCTCCTTCATCTGTTTCCCCACGATACGGCGGAGGCAAGCATAGCACAGATGTATCGGGAGATTGACCGCCCAGGCCGATTTTCACGCGCGGCACGCGCGGACTGAAAGCGGCGTCCACCACTCGCCTACAGAACGACGAGAATGATGAAGACGAGGAAACAGAGGAGGCTGAAAAGCCAGAGTTTTGCTGCGGGTCGCTGCGGGTCCACAACCATCAAGCCGACGGCGAACGCGCCGATCAGAAGCGCGGGCGAGAGCGGGAAGGGAAGCCCACGCAGCCGTGATCCTGCCCCCAGCGCGAGGATCGTTAATGCCGCGATCAGGCATGGCCCGATGACGCCAAGGAATCGCCGTTGCCGTTCCACAAATGCCCGCCGCCGATCCGCAAACGTTTCCATACGCGCAGTGTACCGCATCCACACGCGCGGCTGATCCGCAGGAATGCCGCCCGCGCACCGGACATCATCGCCTTGCAGGAAATGCGCGTCGGTGGAACAGTATCCGAAGACAGGGAAAACCGGTTGAACCGTAGAGCGCTCAAAAGTCGCCCGGCAAAGAACGCAGGGGACGCAAAGAAAAAAAGAGGGATACTATGACAATCGCGGGACACGTGACAGTGCGCGGGTTGACAATCACCTACGACCGGGCGGGAGAAGGGCCACCGCTCGTGCTGATGCATGGCATCGGCGCGAACGCCGCCGCATGGCGGACGCAACTCGCTGGGCTTGCCGACGCATTCGACGTGATTGCGTGGGACGCGCCGGGCTATGGTCGCTCATCCGACCCGCCATGTGATTGGCCGATGGCGGAATATGCGGGCTGTCTCGCGGGTTTTCTCGACGGCCTCGGCATCGCGCAGGCCCATCTTCTCGGTCAGTCGTGGGGCGGCGTGCTCGCGCAGGAGTTCTACGGTCACTACCCCGACCGCGTTTCCTCACTGATTCTCTCGGACACGACGCTCGGCGGCGATGTGACACGCGACGACGGTGAGACGCGCCTGCAAGCACGGCTGCGCGCGCTGGAAACGATGACGCCCGCCGCATATGCCCGCGCCCGCGCGCCGCAATTGCTTGCCCCCGACCCATCTGCGGATGTGCTTCGCGAAGTGGAAGCGATGGTCGCGCAAATTCACCCGACCGGGTTCCGCAGCGCGGCGATTGCCCTCGCCCATGCCGATGCGCGCGCCGTTCTGCCGCGCATCCGCGTGCCAACGCTCGTCCTCTGTGGCGAGCAGGATCGGGTGACATCGCCCGCCATCGGCACGCGGTTGATCGGGGAAATCCCCAACGCGCGCATCGTCGTCTTTCCCGGCGTCGGCCATCTGAACAACATGGAGCAGCCCGACCAGTACAACGCGACCGTCCGCGCATTCCTTGATGCGATTGCATAATCGGGTGACGACTGATCCATCATGTCGCCGGATGGAAGATCGTGCCGTCTCGCTTTCTCTCGCCATTCGGTGCCTTCCATTTGTTGGGTTCAGTGGTATTTGATCGCCCAGTCGTACGGGATTTCGGGGGCATCGAAGGCGACACGGTACTCGTCCGGGTCGTCGCGGCGGTATGGCTCGGTGGGGAGATTAAGGAGATATGCAGGCTCATTCCCGACGACCTTGAAGCCGTGCATAACGCCGATCGGGATTTTGACGATGGCGAGGTTCCGCTCTCCGATAAAGAACTCGTTGATTTCGCCGCGCGTCGGGCTGCCGTCGCGATCGTCGTAGAGGGGTACTTTAATCATGCCCTTGATGCAGCAGAAGTAATCGGTCTGCTTCTTGTGATAATGCCAGGCGCGAATGACGCCGGGGTACGAGACGGAGAAGTAGCATTGGCCGAACTTCGGAAAGAAGGGGTCGTCGTTGCGGACGATCTCGGTCAGCGCGCCGCGCTCGTCGGCAAAGGTCGCGAGTTTTTTGACTTCAACACCCTCGATCACCCGTCACTCCTTCGTGTTCCGTCGTCATCTACACTGGTGCGGCAGCATATCACAGGCACGTTTCGTCGCGTTTCTCCACAATCAGCTATGCATCGGTACTGTCATCTTCATCATCAGGCTCATCAGCGCGAGCAGTTCGCAGGCTTTCCTCGATGATGTTTCGCACATCGCCCACACCGTAGAGATCGTATGCATACCCATCAATCTCCCGATCAAGCGCGGCATAGTTCATGGCGAACGTTTCCAATGCGGTTCGGGCTGCATCATAGGCCGAAAGCGCCTCGGCAACTGTCTCATCCATTCGCGGGAAATCAACCGTAGCGAGACTCGTACTGCCGGGAAGCGCACGAAGCACAATGGCGAGGAGACGCGCTGTTGCCTCGTCCATGCATGTGAACGCGCCATTGGTCAACGTGACCTGCGTTCCCGCCACAGAGATAATCGCACCGATCGTTGTATCGCCGGGGAACGTGGTAATGAGCGGGGATTGGTAGAGAGGAACAAGGCTACCGACGCCGGTCAATGGCGCGGCGATCCGGTTCCTTGCAGTGTCGCGCTCCCGATGCAGTGTCTGCATCCGCTGCACCGCATCAATCAGCGCATCAGCGAGTACACGGTTCTCTGCGTTTGGCAATGGCACGGGCAGCCGTGCAAGATCGCCGCTATTGACATGATTATTTGAACTATACGCTTTGAAATAAAAGTTGAGTGGCGCGCTATTGAGCAGACCTTCAATATACTCCGTTGGGGCCTTGCAATCGCTTGAGAGGATGTAATTCGCATACCTGCTATCGGTATAGACTTTATCGCCTTGCACTGTTGCGGGATCAATATACCCGACTTTGATGCGTTTTCTCTGCGTGAGCCGTGCGGTACTCATCTCAACGAGACGCGGCTGCATTGCATGACTGTCACGATCAAAAGGTACGGATGGCTCATACCACCTGGCATTACGACGCTCCGAGGTCGTGTCAATATGATAGGGAGCGATATTCAGCCCAACGAGACAAATCACACGCCCCGCCCCCGGAGAGGAAGAAATACGTCGCCGTTCGTGCTGTCCCAATTCTCCATTGTAAATTGCGGCGACAAGGTTCGGTACGATCGTTGGGAAACGTGCGTTACGCATTCTCTGTAACACCGCATACACCCCAGGGACAGGCTGAATCGCGAACGATTGATGCAGACCGTATCGCTCATCGTCCGCGACAACAACATCCAGGGTCGTTTCCACCTGCCGATAGGTATGACGCGCGAGTTCTTCCAGTGAACGGACTTCGCCAACGACGAGCGGATACGCTTCCCCGTCGCCCGTTTGTTTTGGCCGCGCAATGAGGATTGTCGTCGCCTGATCCACGTTGTAAAAGGCTTTCACGTAGTAGGGCAGAGAGATGACACGTTCGAGCCGATAATCCGCCAATAGCCAGTGGCGAAAGAGGCGGCTATCCTCATCCGCCAACCACGTATTCGGTACGATGAACCCAAGTCGCCCGTGCTCTTTGAGCAGCGGCAAATAGGCCCGCAGGAAATATCGGTAGGTGTTCGCGCCGCCCGCGACGATGTCCGCATACCATTTTCGATACGATACATTGCTTGTGACGACATACGGGGGATTGCCAACAATGACATCGTATGTCTGCGCTTTGCGATCATCTACGGCATCCCGGTCCGCGAGGAGGGCGGAACCGCCGGGTGCAAGTGTATCGCCGAAGTTGAGATTGTACGCCCCATTCCCATTCGCGCTTGTGCCGTTTCCGCCAGACGGAACGAGACTGTCGGTTTGAAAGACGGCGATGCGTGGCAGATTCCCTGCCCGCTTTCCCGTCCGCGCATAGTCATCAATCAACTGAAAAACGAGATTCATCTCCGCAATCGCGCAGGCGAAAGGATTGATGTCGAACCCGGTCAGGTTTGTCGTGGCCTGGCGCAGTCGTTCCTCTGCGGGAATGCCGAGACGGCCAAGCGAGCGGAGCAACCGTCCAAGCGCCCGTACCGGGAAGGTGCCGGAGCCACACGCCGGATCGAGCAGCGTCACGCCGCGAAGATCACGGTCCGCCGTGTAGGACACGGCATCGAGAATGAAATCCACAACCGTCTCATGGGTATAAAACTCGCCGAGCGCCTTGCGGATGTCACGCGGGAAATACTTCTCGTACAGTTTGCCGAGAATATCCCGATCCACGCCGGAGAAATCATAGAGATTGAGTCGCCAGAGCACGCGATTGAGCGTCGCGTTAAGATCACCATCGCCCGCGAGATACCAATCAAACACGCCTTCCGTGAAGAGATGGCGATAGAGATGCACCGCGTCGGAGAAGGCGAGCGCGATCAGGTCACGATAGGAATCCTGGAGATACGTGGTGAAGTTGCGCCAGACTGCGATGCCGCCGTTCGATACTTTCCGAGCGAGCAGATCCTTGTCTTCACTAATGCGGATAAAGAGCAATTTATTGAGCTGAACGTAGACAGACTCCTTGCAGAAGACATCCTTGTTTTCATCGGGCGAACGGCCTTCACGGTTGGAAAGGCGACGCCAGAGTGCGAAGCCGTTCCGGAACTCCTGATACGCGCGGGCAGTGATCCGATACTGACGAAGTTCGAGTTCGAGCCGTGCAGCGCCAATCTCATCGCCGCTTGCACGAAGTGCGGTGACTTCGCGGGTGAGACGTTGCTCATCTTCCTCACATCGTTGCCCTTCGATCTGAAAGTGGTCGAATGCTTCGAGGGCATAGAGATAGAGATACCCAACACATTTACTCAGATCCGCGATCATCGCGTTGAATGCCGCGTCACTGACGATCGAGCGACGTTGCGAAAATGGCGCATCAAAATCGCTATACGATGGCGCCCATAATTCCTCACGAGCCAGATACTGAAACTGCTCCAGAGCGGCACGATCCGGGAGGGCGAGACGATAATCGTCACCATCGCGGGGTCGCGCCGTCAGCATCACCATATCGAGGTCTGCGAGCAACGGACGCTCCGGTACGTTCCGAAAAAGGCGAATGTGCGTCCCATCAGTCACAATCACATACTGCGTTGACGGCGCCGCATAGCCAAAGGCTTGATCCACGTCTGCCGACGCTAAACCAACCTCAGATCGTTTCGTCTCGACGATCAGGATTGGATCACCTGCGGCATTACGGACATGGATATCGCGTCGGACTCCGAGCTGCTCTATCTCATACTCGTTTTCCGCCCGCCGGTAACCGAGGATGCCTTCCAGCACGATGTCAGCCCATGCAATACGCTCGTTGAGTTCTGATTGCCCATGACCAAGCCGAGGCAAAAGCAGCCGATACTTTCGTAAGAAGTCATCAGCAAATGCCATGAGCGCAATCCTTTCTCCTCTTCATCGCACCGTGCCGGAGCGTTCGTGGTGACGCAGGACACGGCCCGGCAGGGTGCCGGATTGCTCGCCACGCTCGTTGATGACGACCGTGCCGTTGACGATTACCGTCGTGATGCCGACCGGGTAGTGGTGCGGCGCGGTGTAGGTCGCGGTGTCCGCAATCGTCGCGGCGTCCCAGATGGCAATGTCCGCCCAGTAGCCGGTGCGCAGCAGACCACGCTGGGAGAGGTTCAGGCGCGCGGCAGGCAGGCCGGTCATTTTATGGACCGCCTCCTCCAATTTCAGCGTGCCGCGCTCACGCACGTAGCGGCCGAGGACGCGCGGGAACGTCCCATAGGAGCGTGGGTGCGGCATCCCCGTACTGAGTGGCCCATACGGCGCGAGCGCGGAGCCGTCGGAACCGATGCTGGTCAGTGGCCAGCGCATCACCGCCTCGACATCGCCTTCATCCATACTGTGGCCGACGATGCTGACGTCCATTTGGTGTGCGATGAGCAGGGCGCACGTCGCGTCCACTTCGTCACTGCCGCGCGCGTCCGCGATTGCCGCGAGACTCTTCCCGGCGCACTCCGGCATGTGCGGCGCGCCGGTGACGACTATGTTTTCCCAACCGGACTCCCTTGCCATATTCTCCCAGCCCGGCAGGCCGCTGGCGATGTCCGCCCGGATACGGTCGCGCGCGGCGGGATCATCGAGGCGGCGGAGCGTGGCGGCATGGGCGCCGTCGAGCGCCCACGGCGGCAAGACCATCGCCAGCCCGGTCGCGTAGGCGGTATAGGGGTATTGATCGCACATCACGTCTACCCCGGCGGTGCGGGCATCGTCCAATTGCTGAAGACTGCCCTGCACCTTGCCCCAGTTTGCCCTGCCATCCGCCTTGTGGTGGGACATCTCGCCGCGCACCCCGGCATCGCGGCAGACGGCAATGAACTCGTCCACCGCCTCGTGGAGCATATTTCCCTCGTTGCGGATATGGCTGGTATAAAGTCCGTCCGTCTCGTGGAGCACGCCACACAATTCGGTGATTTCGGCGGGTTGAGCGAAGATGCCGGGCGGGTAAATCAAGCCGGTGGAGAGGCCGAGCGCGCCATCCGCCATGGATTGCCGGAGGAGTCGCTGCATCCCCGCGCGCTCGCCCTCCGTCGGCGTCCGGTCGTCGTAGCCCATCACGGCGGCGCGGATCACGCCATGCCCGACAAACGAGGCGTAGTTGCACGCCAGCCCCGTCTGCTCGACGCGTGCATAGAGGTCCGCGAGCGTGAGCCACGTTCGGTGCATGCCGATCTTCGCCACGTCGTGGGCGACGCGGGCAGCGGCGGGCGTATCGGCAGTGCCGAGCGGCGCGAGCGAGAGGCCGCACAGCCCGCCGATCTCGGTCGTCACGCCCTGGCGAATTTTGCTTTCCATACGCGGATTGACGAGCGTGGATCGGTCCGAGTGCGTGTGAATGTCAATGAAGCCGGGCGAGACGCAGCGGCCCGTCGCGTCAATCTCCCGCGCGCCAATCACGCCGGAGAGATCACCGACGACGAGCACATGCCCACCGCCCACGCCCACATCGGCGCGCCCTCCCGGCGCACCACTGCCATCAATCACCGTGCCATTGCGAATAATGAGGTCCAGCATCCCCCGTTCCCCTATCACGACCCTTCCGCGCGCCATTGTCGCACAGATCGGCGGGATGCTAGCGGGTGAAAACTTCTGACTGCAGTATGTCCATTATCGTTGTCTGCATATGTGTGACAATGATTGTCTACGTGTCTTTCTGAAGATAGTAGAATAGCAACAGATCGCCGATAGTTATCACGCGATGTCCTTCGGACAGAACTTGGAGCGCGGGATAGCGTGCGCCGGTCCACACGCCGCTATAC
>JALYUS010000078.1 GCA_030853625.1 Chloroflexota bacterium | reverse complement strand
CTCTTGGGCACTTTTGATGATCGGCGTATGGCGACGTTCATCAGTCGTGGCAAGGTGAACCGAGTCGCGATCCACGCGCCAAATCCCACCTTCGAAATGCAGCGGCATGTGCGGATGATTTTCCTTGTCCCACCCCGCGAACCGCACTTCGCGTCATCACCAAATGTGCCCATGACCCGGGGATGATAGCGCCTTCACAATTCGCCGCGCGTACCGACGTTACATCGTTTTCCACATCCAGCCGCGCGGGCCAGGCCTGCACCCGCTCGTACTCGCAGAGGGTGCGTCGTTCGAGTCGCGCCATGCCGCCGTCGCGGCGGCCCAACGGCACGCGCAGCATCACGAGCCATGACAGGGCGCCCACTCGTACATGGTGTCCATCGGGGCAATTCGGCGAGCATTATTCCCCGAGTGATCCGATGCGTGCATCGTACAGCGAGTACGGAAACGGCTTGCCTGCGGCGTGTATCAGATGAAATGTTGGCAGAAGATGCGCGCCATTCCCGGTGCTGAACGAGCGACGCATTCGCCGCTAAGCGCCGCCATCGTCGGCGATCGCCGCAACTTGCAGCAACTCCGGGGAATGTAGGAGACGAGGTATGGCGTCGATCTGCACCAGTTCGGGTATCTGGGCGGTCAGCGACGTGGTGTCGAGATCCTTCAGTTTGCGCGCCGAGACGAGCACGCGACCCTCAAGTGAGGCGCTTGCCTGATTGTACGCCTTGGTCGCGCCGTCGAGATTCTTCCCCACCTTGACCCAGTGGTCGCTCATCGTCGCCAGGCGCTGATAGATCTCGCCCCCGAGTGCGCTGATCTGCATGGCGTTCTGCGCGATGTTCTCCTGTCGCCAGCCGTATGCAACTGCGCGGAGCAGCGCAATCAGCGTCGTCGGGGTGGCGAGGATGATGTTCTGCTCGACGCCCGCCTCGATCAGCGCC
The DNA here is from genome assembly GCA_030853625.1 of Chloroflexota bacterium. Taxonomy (GTDB): domain Bacteria; phylum Chloroflexota; class Chloroflexia; order Thermomicrobiales; family JALYUS01; genus JALYUS01. Next base: position 2,967 of record JALYUS010000078.1, on the reverse strand, counting down.
GCGTCGTGCTCGAGTGCCGCGCTGAAGAAGCTCTCCCCCGGCAGGAAGAGGACGATGAACTCCGGGGCCGGTTTGACGAACTCCCAGTACGATTTCTGGCTGAGCGCCGCGATATGCGTTCGAATCTGGGTCGCGTGGCGCCGGAAATGGTGCGTGCGCGCCTCGTCGTCCGTCGCGTCGATCGCGCTGAGATAGGCATCGAGCGGTGCCTTGGCGTCGATGATGATCCGCTTGTTGCCGGGGAGGCGCACGAGCAGGTCCGGCCGCAGGCGCGAGTCGCCCGCCGCCACGCTCTCCTGCAGCGTGAAGTCGCAATACTGCAACATCCCCGCCATCTCGACCACCCGCTTCAGCTGCATCTCGCCCCACCGGCCGCGGACGTTGGGCGCGCGCAGGGCGGTGACGAGATTGGCCGTCTCCGAGCGCAGCCCGTTCTGCGCGTCGTGCAGCGCCCGCACCTGCTCCTTCAGCTCGGAGTAGGCGTCGACCCGGCCTTTCTCCAAATCGCGGACTTGCGCGTCGAACTTGTCGAGCGACTCGCGCACCGGCTTGACGAGTTCGGTGATCGCGACCTGACGCCGCTCCAGGTCGCTCGTCGCGACGCCCTGGAACTCGGCCAGCTTGGCATTCGCAAGATGCAGGAACGACTGGTTGTTGCTGCTCAGTGCATCGGCGGAGAGCGCCTTGAAGGCGTCCGCCAGCTTCTCCTGGGCGTCGTTGAGCAGCGCCAGTTTCTCGCCGCCAGCCGCCCGCTCCGCATCGAGCTTCGTCGACAACCCCGCGATGCGCGCCTCGTGGGCCGTCGCCGTGTCTCGCAATGTCGCGATGTCGCCGTCTTTCTCGATCAGCGCGTCCCCCATCGCCACCAGCCGCTGCGATCTGTCCACGGCGCTCTGCTCGGCGGTCGCCCTCCTGGTCGCTTCCTCCGTGAGGTCGTGGGACAACCGGACGAGATCGGCGTCGCGCGCAGTCAGTTCCCCTGCCATGGCGGCGATGCGCGCTTGCCGCTCCTCGGCGCTCCGCTCCGCGCCCGCGCACCGGGCCGATGCGTCCGTCAGTTCGTGGGAGAGTCGGGCGAGATCATGCTCGCGCGCGTCGAACGCGGACTTGAAGTAGCCGGCCTGCTGCTCTGCATTTTGCAACCGCTCGACGAGCGTCGCCCGCTCGGTGGTGATCTCGGCGTAGGTCCGGTCGCGCACCTGCTGCAGCCGCGCGCGGACGGCGAGCCATACCGCCGTCCCGCCCATACCGAGGCCGAGAACGAGCGAGACAACGGCAACGAGCGAAGCCATCCGGACCTCTACCTTCCGTGCGCACGATGGGACATCCGTACCGTCTAACGGCAGGCCGGATTATTTGTGATGTACGTACAGTAAATGAAAAATTAAGCGGTGAAATTGGCGCCCGGCGGCACGGATCAGCTGTCACTTATATCGGTAGGTGGTTCTCAGGCACTTCTGATGATGGGTGTGTATCTGTTTGCGACATGCATGGGAAGGCAAAAGCGTCCCGCGATCTGCATCAGAAAAGGCGTCTGTCCTGCACGCGGCGAGATATGGCGAATCCCCCTTGTGGTGCAGTGATATTCGCGATCCTTGGCATCATCGAGACTGCCGGAGAACCAGCATCATGTGGCTCAGTCCACTACTCGTCATCACCAAAAGCGCCCATGACCCCATAAGTGTCAGTATTTCTCCATCATTCGATGACGGGTAGGTGTATGGGGAACGGTGGTCATGTCGTCCAGCGCGCAATGAGCGCCTCCTCCACTTTCGTGCGTCTTCCCCACTTCTTCGGCGGTCGCCACGATGACGGAGGGACATGGTAGTGCAGCATCTCGTTCACGCTCCAACAGTGATCGCTGATGCCCGCCGCCATCGCAGGCGTTTGCCCGTGCGTCAGACTGGCATGCGGGGTGCAGAAGTTATAGAGCGTGCCGATCAGCCACATGCCCTGCTCCAATCGCGCCACCGTCCGTCCGCCAGAGCGTGTCCGCCGTGCCAAGGCTGCCAGCCGCGCCCGAAACGTCCCGTTCAACCGTTCGATGGACGCCGTCTGGATCGTGCCGCCGCCGAGCAAGCGCGCCGCCTATCCTGCCGTCCCATGCGCCAGTCGCCGCGCCACCCCGATGACATGACCCTCCTGCCGCTGTTTCACCACCTGCCCAATCACCAATCCCCGCCACTCCACCAACCGACACCGCCCCCGCTTGCCGTCGCGCGGTTCTGGGCTGCGGGCCATGCGGCGCACCTGCCGGACATCGGCCGCGAAGCCGTCCACACAGACCAGCAGCGGCGCGGGCAGCGCGCATGCCCGCACCAACGCACACAACCGGGCGATCAAGCTACCATCCCGTCGCGGGCTGACTGCCCCACCGAGCCAGAGGCGGGTCGTCACGACCATCGCCATCGCCAGCCATGCTGCCCAGAGGGCGCCCGCCCGCCCTTGCTGACGCACCCGAATCTCGTCCGCCTGCACCGCGCCGATGCCGCCCAGAGGGCACCCGCGTGGCTGGCAGACGAGGTGCCGATGCACCGCTGCGCTCTGCCTCCCCGCCGCATCCTGCCACTCCCGCACCGTCTGCCGTTGCCCCCGAACGCCGGCGTGATCGCCGCAGGCGGACAGCCGTGGGCGAGCAGCGTCAGCACACAGATGATCGTCGCCTCGTCGGTCTGCCGCCGGTGGAAGAGCGTCCCCGCCCGCGCGCCGAACGTCTTGGCGCAGACGGTACAGCGGTAACGAGGCGGGGTGCGAGAGTGAATCCAAATGTTCCCTTCGCCCCACCGCCCCCTTGCCGGACAGTCGGGATGGGGACAAAATACGTCGTGCGGGTTCATAGCCAGGGCTGTTGCAAAGTCAGCCTGCGGTAAGTAAGTTGAATGCATGATCGGGGAAGGCAGCAAAGATGCGTCGTCCTTCTGCCACATTCGTATGCCCCTCCCGTCGCAGCAGTCCGAGCGTCAGATC
>JALYUS010000419.1 GCA_030853625.1 Chloroflexota bacterium | reverse complement strand
AGACGATGGCGCGCAAAACCCGTCCGCCGTCCATCGGGTAGCCCGGGACAAGGTTGAAGAGGGCAAGGGCGATGTTCACCCAGCCGAGATAGGCGGTGATGCCGCCGAGCGGCACGCTGAACCGATGAACGATGAGGTAGAGGCCGAGGAAGAGCGCACCGAGCAGGAGCGAGGTGGTCGGCCCCGCGATGCCGACGGCGAACTCCTGGAAAGGCTTCTGCGGCTCGGCCTCGATCTCCGCGAGTCCGCCGATCGGCATGAGGGTGATCCGCCGCGTGCGGATGCCGAAGCGGGCAGCGACCAGCGCGTGGCCGAGTTCGTGGACGACGATGGAGGCGAAGAAGAGGAGCGTCGTCGTCAGGCCGGCGGCGAAGTAAGCCCGGGTCGTCCAGCCGGGGAAGCGGTCGGGGTAGTAGGAGGCGGCGAACGACCAGAGAAAGAGCACGAAGACGATGATCCACGATGCGCTGATCGAGACCGGGATGCCACGGATCGTGGCGATCCGGATGGAACCGTTCATCGGTGAGGTATCCTTTCATCGAGAAGGAGATGCAATCGAGTCAGTCGGTCCAGGTCCAGTTGCTGATTTCTGATATGTCCTCCAGATGCTCGCGCGAATAAGCGACCGCTTTGGTGATCAAGGTCTCGCAGGTCTGGATAAGCGCCGGGGCGCGATTGAAGATGCGCCCCGAGCGTCGCAACGCCTCGGCGGCCAGGTGGTAGCGACTCATCCCGTTCAGCACCACCATGTCGAACGGCGTCGTTGTCGTGCCCTGTTCTCGGAAGCCGCGTACATGGAAGCGGTCGGCGTTCGCCCGCCCGTGGATGAGTTCGTGGATCGCGCGTTGGTAGCCATGGAAGGCAAAGACGACGGGTTTGTCACTCGTGAAGAGCTCCTCAAACTGGGTGTGACCCATCCCATGCGGGTGCGCCTCGGGCGGGAAGAGCGCCATCAGGTCCACGACATTGACGACGCGCACCTTCATCTCCGGGATATTTCGCCGCAGCCACCACGCCGCAGCCACCGTCTCCAGCGTCGGCGTGTCGCCCGCGCAGGCGAGCACGACATCTGGCTCACCACCCTCGTCATTGCTCGCCCATTGCCAGGCGGACGCGCCGCGCTCGCAGTGCACGATTGCCGCGTCCATGTCCAGCCATTGTAGTTGCGGCTGCTTGTCCTGGACGATCAAGTTCACGTAGTCGCGGCTGCGGAAGCAATGATCTGCTGTGGCGAGCAGGCAGTTCGCATCTGGCGGCAGGTAGATACGCGCGATGGTGCCGCGCTTGGAAAGCATGACATCAATCAGGCCCGGGCCCTGATGGCTGAAGCCGTTGTGGTCGTTGCGCCAGACGGTGGACGTGAGCAGGATATTGAGCGATGCGACCGGCGCACGCCAGGGGAGCGCGATGCCCGCTTCGAGCCACTTGGTGTGCTGCACGATCATTGAGGCGGCGATCATCGCGAACGACTCGTAGGTCGCAAAGAGCCCATGCCGCCCGGTCAGCAGATAGCCTTCCAGCCACCCCTCGCAGAGATGCTCGCTCAACACCTCAAAGACCCGTCCATCTGGCGCGATGTGATCGTCAATGGCAATCGCCTTCCCGACAAAGCAGCGGTTCTCGACCGCAAAAACGTCGCCGAGCCGGTTCGAGTTCGTCTCATCCGGGCAGAAGAGCCGGAAGTTCGCGGCGGGTTTGTTCTTCGTGAAGATGTCCCGCATCATCTTGCCGAGTTGCCGCGTGGATTCATGATGCTCGGTGGCGGGTTTCGCGACCGGGAGAGCATAGTCCCGGAAGTCCGGCATATCCAGTTCCACGAGCAGTGTGCCACCATTGGCATGAGGGGTCGCCCCCATCCGGCGGTCGCCCGTCGGCGCGAGTGCGGCGAGTTCGGGGATCAGCCTGCCGTCCGCGTCGAAGAGCGCTTCCGGCTGATAGCCACGCATCCATTCCTCGAGCATTGTGAGCTGCTTCGGGTCGGTTCGCACATCGGCCAGCGGCACCTGGTGGGCGCGGAAGGTCCCCTCGACCGGGAGGCCATCGAGTTCCGCCGGTCCCGTCCACCCTTTGGGGGAGCGTAGGACGATCGCGGGCCAGCGGGGCCGCCCCGAAAAACCGTGCGTGCGGGCCTCCGTCTGGATGGCGCGAATCTTCGCGTAGCAGGTATCGAGCGTCGCGGCGAACTGCTGGTGCATGCGCGCCGGGTTGTCACCCGCCACGAAATGGACCTCATAGCCGTTGCCTTCGATGACGGCGCGCACATCGTCGTCGCTGGCGCGGCCAAGCACGGTGGGGTTGGCGATCTTGTAGCCGTTGAGGTGGAGGATCGGCAGCACGGCGCCGTCGCGCACCGGGTTGAGGAAAGTGGTGCCCTTCCACGAACCGGCGAGCGGCCCCGTCTCCGCCTCGCCGTCGCCGACCACGGCGGCGACGATCAGGTCCGGGTTGTCGAAGGCGGCGCCGAAGGCGTGGGTGAGGACGTAGCCAAGTTCACCGCCCTCATGGATTGATCCCGGCGTTTGCACGCTCACATGGCTCGGCACGCCGCCCGGTGTCGAGAACTGGCGGAAGAGCCGCTCTACGCCCCCCGTGTCACGCGAGATATCCGGATAGATCTCCGAATAGGTCCCCTCGAGGTAGACGTTCGCGAGGAGGGCCGGGCCGCCATGCCCCGGACCGGCCAGGTAGATCACATCCACATCGTGCTCGTTGATGAGTCGGTTGAGATGTACATAGATGAAACTCAGGCCGGGTGATGTGCCCCAATGGCCGAGCAGACGCGGTTTGATCTGCGCCACGGTGAGCGGCTGGCGCAGGAGCGGGTTGTCCCGCAGGTAGATCTGCCCGATGGTGAGATAGTTCGCGGCGTCCCAGTAGCGCTGCATCCGGTCGAGCAGCGTGGGTGAGAGCGGCCCCTTCACCGCCGTTTGGCGCGGTCGCGGCACCGGGTGATCATTCTTCACCGCGCTGGAGATGGCGGCATCAAAGCGGTATGCGGAATCCATCGGTCCCTCCTTGTGCGAGTAGGCGGTACGTGTGCCGGGCGATCATCAGATCCTCGTCCGTCGGCATCACGCGGACAGTGACGGCACCATCATCGGCGGAGATGACTGGTGCGTCGGCCGCGTTCCGTTTCGGATCGAGCTGGATGCCAAAGAATTCGAGGTCGGCGCAGATCCGCTTGCGGACGGGTGCGGCGTGCTCGCCGATGCCGCCCGTGAAGATCAGCGTGTCGAGCCCGCCGAGCGCGGCGGCGAGCGCCCCGACGAACTTCTTCGCCTGATAGCAGAAAAGCGCGACCGCTTCGGCGGCGCGCGGATCGGAAGATTCTTTTTCCAACAGATCGCGCATGTCGCCGCTTGTCCCGGAGACGCCGCGCATCCCGGCCTCTTTGGTGAGCAGTGTGACCACCTCATCGGACGTCATGCTTCGCGACCGAAGGAGATAGAGGGGTACGCTGGGGTCGAGGTCGCCCACGCGCGTGCCCATCACGAGGCCGCCCGTCGGGGTGAAGCCCATCGTCGTGTCGATACTCATGCCACCGCGCACTGCCACCATGCTCGCCCCGTTGCCGAGGTGGGCGATGATCACGCGGCGATCGGCGGACCCCCGATCCTCCGCGCGAAGGGCCTGCATGATGTACTCGTAGGAGAGGCCGTGAAACCCGTAGCGGATTATCCCGGCGTCACCGTAGGTGTGCGGCAACGCGTACCGCTGCGCGACTGGGGGCATGTGGCGGTGGAATGCGGTGTCAAAACACGCCACCTGCGGGAGATCTGGATGCGCCTCGCCGACCGTGCGGATCGCGCTGAGCGCCTGCGGCAGGTGATCGGGGTCAATCAGCGTGAGTTGCTGAAGCGCGGTAAGCAGTGCTGGGGTGACTCGTTGCGGCTCGCGATAGTGCATGCCGCCATGGACGACCCGATGCCCGACCGCATCGAACGGGTGGTCGCTGCGATGGTCGTGCAGCCATGACAGGAGCGCGTGGAGCGCGGTATCCTGGCCTGTCAGATCGCGCTCTTCATCGAGCAGGGTCGCGCCGTTCGCGTCGGCGATGCGCACTCGGCCACGCGCGGTGCCGATCCGTTCCGCTTGGATCGCCAGTTTCCGCCGCTCGGCTGGCGCATTCTGATAGAGCGCTGCCTTGAGACTCGACGAGCCAGTATTGATAGTGAGCACCGTATCACTCGATTTGGTCATTAGGAGACCTCGTGAACGATGTCAAGTGCCAGGTTTCTCAAAATAATCGACCCTTTCCGAGCGGCAATGACCGGACGGACGACGGAATAAGTGCATATAACTGGCTGAAGCGTCCACTGGATTACGGCTGCTGACCCCTTCCGTAACGCTGGACCTACCGGCCTGGGGCGGAGGCGACCGGTCGAGGGCCGCGCCCGCGACGACGAGGACCCCCGCCACGATCGTTCCCAAGCCCAGAATGTCGAGCGGGCCAATCCGCTCCGCGAAGAACACGGCGCCCGCCAGCAGGCCGAAGACCGGCACCATGAAGAAGAAGAGGGAGAGGCGACCTACATCGTGGCCCTGAATCAGCGCGTACCACGCCGCTGTAGTGAACGCGGTCCCGGCGAGCGCCAGGAACAGCAGCAGACCGACAAACTTCGCGGTCCAGACAACCCGCATGTCGCGTTCGACGAGGGCCGAGCCGATCAACAAAGGTAGGCTGCCAATGATGAGTTGCCAAGCCGTCACGAGCGGGACCGCAGCGGGCCGCCCCATACGCTTGATCAGCACGCTGCCGACGGCTCCCCCGACCGACGCGGTGAGCGCGAGGAGCGCCCCTTCGATGCCATATGCCCCCGGGCCGGTCAGGGCTGGCCATGCGATCAGGGCGACGCCACCGAGTCCGAGGCCCAAGGCAATCCCGGTGCGGGGTGCAATCCGCTCATCCAGCACGGCGGCGGCCAGCGCGATCGCGAGCAAGGGCTGCAGACTACCGAACACCGCAGCGATCCCCACACCGGTGCGACCAGGACTCAGGAACATGGCGCCGAAGGTGAGAGTCGTCGTCGCGGGCGCCAGCGCGAGGATCCACGGCCAGTCCCCCCGGGTCGGGACAACTGGCCGACCGCGCAGCGCGACCACACCGAGGAGCGCGCTGCCGCCGATCAGCGTGCGGAGGCCGGCGAACAGCAGCGGCGGCGCGAACGGCAAACCTGCCTTGATGGAGACGAAGCACAGGGAAGAGATCCCGGTGATCGCCACCATTATGAGAACGGGCCGTGTCTTCTCGCCCAACGGCGCGAGGCGCATCACCACACCCGGTCGGACGCGGTCGTCTTTCGGCCCTGGTGCGCCCAAGCCCCGCTCCCCGCGATACGACGCGGCGGATGGCCCGCCGCGAGCATGTGATGTCTATGATCGTTCATGGGTCATCCCTCCCGATCGTTCCGGTCGCATGCCGACCGGTGCCGCAGGCGTTTCGCGCCCGCCGTAGCCCGCATCGGTGGTCGCCCCGTCACTGTGCGCGGTCCCCGGCATACCGGACGCCAGCCAGCCCCAACGCCCGAGCCGAGGGGTGAGCCACCGATCGACGCCGAGGCACAGGCCGGCGGCCCCGAGGAAGAGGGCAACAAAGACGAGTACATAGATGATCGCCGCACCGATGTCGACGGTGCCCGGTTTGTAGGGACCGCCGAAGCCTTCGGCGGTGGACCAGATCGCGAGGGACAGGAAGATGCCGCCGAGATAGGCGAGGTTGCTGAAGACGCCGAAGATCAAGGCCAGCGCCAAGGCGGTCTCGACAACGGCGAGGAAGATGCCGACGACGTGGGGCTGGATCCCGACCGTGTTGACCCAGAAGGTGATCCACGCCTTCACGACGGCCGGCTGACCATCCGCGCCCGCGCTGAGGTAGGTGTCCAGATTGTTGTGGAAGGCGGGCTGCCACTTGAAATAGGCGTCAATTGCCCAGACGAGGCCGAAGCCAATGCGCAGCACTGCCAGCCCGCGTAACCGCCACGCCGCGATTGGATGATCCATGCCTTCCATTGCTCCTGCGCGTTGTGCTGTTAATGCTTGTGCCATGTCTTTCCTCCATCTTCCCCGCGTCTCTTAGCAGAGACACATTCGGGATACCGATCTTCACCTCTGTGATACCCGTGTCCGGGAACTGGGGTGCGTCACCGGATGTAGCGTGCCCAGTCGCCATACGTCGCGCGCACCGCCCCGCGCGGCAGGCTCAGGAGCACCAGCGCCACGCCGACGAGTGCGCCGTTCACCGTCGCCGCCACGCCGCCGTGCAGCAGCCACGGCGCGGCGACGATCCACGCGCCGGCCAGGACATTGATGAGGCGTGCCGACCGCCCCACCTCCGCCAGGGCGGTGAGGGCGACCGTCGCGACCAGCGCGCCCGCCAGCACATTGCTCGCCGCGACCCGGCCCGTCATCGGCAGCGCGCTGGACGCGAACATCAGCCAGACGCCGAGAGCCGCGCTCAGCAACAGGGTCCAGGGTAGCGTCACCCCGCGCACCATATCCCCAACCAGAACTCCCGCTGTCGCGCCGAAACCGGCGGTATGGGTGTCGTCGCTAGCGCTCGGCGCATCGCCCCCCAGCCAGAAGGTTCGCCAGACCGATTGTCCGTCTCGATGGCTCTGTACGAGGAACTGCACCATGGCGACGACCTCGTCGAGTGCGAGGGGAATCATCAGCAGCGTGGTGAGCGCGGTAAGCAGGCAGATGAAGCACCACGTTCCGACCGTCAATGGCTGGCTGACAATCAGGGCGACGCTGACGATGCCGAGCGGCACGACGAGCAGGCCGAAGAACATCACCATCCAGGGCATCGTCCGCCAGCGCCGTCGGTCGCCCATCAGGCCCATCAACGCCTCCACCAGGTACACTGCGGCACCCAGGCCGGCGTCGGAGACGGGGAAGGCGCGCGCGATCGCCGAGTGGAGCACGCGCGCCGTCCCCGTCCCGAAGAGCGGATCCCACACAGTCGGGATGTGACCGAGCTGGTCGGCAGTCATGTAGCGCGCGAGGAAGAAGCCGGCGAAGCCGAGCGCGACCATCGGCGCACGCTGCACCCACGTCGAGGGGCTATACGACCAGCCGACGGGCCGATCCGGCCCGGGCATCGGCATGCTCTGGGGGATGAGGACGGCGAACGCGATGATCAGGACGCCGACCAGCGTGTCATTGAGGTAGCCGCCCGCCGTCGGCGCTCGGAAAATCACTGGCGCGAGTATCAACCAGACACCCACGCCGGCTTGCACCCACGGGATGCGGGCACCGCCGCCGAACAGCGCGCGGGCGGTCAACAGGAGCAGCAGCGCGCCGCTGGCGAGGTCGCTCCACGTCATCGCCGCGCTGCGCTCG
>JALYUS010000364.1 GCA_030853625.1 Chloroflexota bacterium | reverse complement strand
GACGACTTCGCTTGACGCTGTCCGATTCGCTGGTCGTCGCCTCTACATTCCATCTTGAACCGGCTGGCCAAACACTACGGACAGACATCGCCAATGGAATCGTGATAGTGCCGATGCACTTGCCGGACGGATACACAGCAATCGTGCGGAATCGCGCGCCAGCGGATCGCTTCCAGCCACACAGCAACGCGCGGCCGATGTCGCTGCGTGACTATCTGAAGGCGCATGAGATACCCGCGCCCGTGCGCGACCTGTTGCCGCTCCTTGTTGTCAACGATACAATTGCCTGGGTACTTGGTATCGGGCACGAGGCGAGCGCGCCGTTTGCCGCAACCGAGGCGACGGCGACGCATGTTGGAATCCTGACGCGTGTACCAGCATAGGCAAATGAAAGGATCGTGGGGAAGGATGGTCGAAGGAACTCCAGCGGTGCCGGGAACGGCAAGCATGCCGATGTCGGTCCTGCTCAGTGAAGCGGTCATTCAGGAGAAAGTGAGCGACCTCGCGCGCGCCATTGATCGCGATTACGCCGGGCGCGTGCCGGTGCTGGTCGGCGTGCTGACCGGCGCGACGATCTTCATGGCCGATCTGATCCGCAAGATGCAGATACCGGTCGAGATGGAGTTCATGGCTGTGTCGTCGTACGGCGCGGGGACGGAATCCACCGGCGTCGTGCGTATCCTCAAGGACCTAAATAACGAGGTAACAGGGCGGGATCTGATTATTGTCGAGGATATTGTGGACAGCGGGCTGACACTTGCCTACTTGCAAAATCTGCTCCGCGCGCGGGAACCTGCATCGCTGCGGACATGTGTCCTGCTCGACAAAAAGGAACGGCGCGAGACGGCGGTCGTGCTCGATTATATTGGCTTCACGATCCCGAACGCCTTCGTGATCGGCTATGGCCTCGATTATGGCGGGTTGTACCGGCAATTGCCGTTCGTCGGCGTGCTCGACCCCACTGCGATTTGACGGTACGCGCCGTTTGCGCGTCACATTTTCGTGTGTCCGCACGTATGATAGAATGAAACGTCGCGCGAGCACGGTGATGGTCGGCGTGCGACGCCCAGGGATTCCCTTTCCATGCAGCGCTGCGGCGCCGGAGGCTCATTGAATGAGTGAAAACAAGTGGCTGAAAAACAGCCTCGTGTACTTGATTATCATTGTTGCGGTCATCGCTCTCTGGTTTACCGTGGTGTCAAGCCCCGGCGGTAATAAGTCAATTGACATCGGCACCGTGGTTTCCCTTGTTCGGCAGGGCCAGATTACCAAAATCACGACGACAAACGGCAGCAGTAGCGCCGACGTGGAGCAGAAAGACGGCACCAAGAAAAACGTGCGGTTGCCGGACAACAGTTCGATTTACGAAATCCTCAAAGATAACGGCATCCCGCCGGAGCAGTTCCCGATCATCGCGACCAAGGGGTCGAGCCAGTGGGGCAGTTTGCTGGGGACGCTTGGCTTCCTGTTGCCGACACTCTTTCTGGTGGGCATTCTCGTCTTTATGATGCGGCAAGCGCAAGGCTCGAATAACCAGGCAATGTCGTTCGGCAAGAGCCGCGCGCGCATGTTCACGGGCAACCGCCCGAGCGTGACTTTCACCGATGTCGCCGGAGTCGAAGAGGCGAAGCAGGAGCTGGCGGAAGTCGTCGAGTTCCTCAAATACCCGGATAAGTTCGCGGCGCTCGGCGCGCGTATCCCCCGCGGCGTGCTGCTCGTTGGCCCCCCTGGGACCGGCAAGACGCTGCTTTCCCGCGCGGTGGCCGGTGAGGCGGGCGTGCCGTTCTTCTCGATCTCCGGTTCGGAGTTTGTCGAGATGTTCGTCGGCGTCGGCGCATCTCGCGTGCGCGACCTGTTCGATCAGGCGAAGCGCAACGCGCCCTGCATCATCTTCGTTGACGAGATTGATGCAGTCGGTCGCCAGCGCGGCGCCGGCCTCGGCGGCAGCCACGACGAGCGCGAGCAGACATTGAACCAGATTCTTGTCGAGATGGACGGTTTCGACAGCAGCACGAACATTATCGTGATCGCCGCGACGAACCGGCCCGACGTACTCGATCCGGCACTCTTGCGACCGGGGCGGTTCGATCGCCAGGTAATCCTCGACAACCCGGATATTCGCGGTCGGCAGGCCATCCTTGAAGTTCACACGCGCGGCAAGCCGATTGATGATACGGTGACGCTCGAAGAGATCGCCCGTCAGACGCCCGGTTTCTCCGGTGCCGATCTCGAAAACCTCGTCAACGAGGCGGCCATCCTCGCGGCGCGCCGGAACCTGAAGGTCATCGGTCGTGACGAGGTAGCCGAGGCGATTGATCGTGTGATTGCCGGGCCGCAGCGCAAGAGCCGGTTAATTAGCGAGCGCGAGCGGATTATGACCGCATATCACGAGGCGGGGCATGCACTGGTGGCGCGGGTGCTGGCAAACTCCGATCCGGTCCATAAGATCAGCATCGTCGCGCGCGGCATGATGGGCGGCTACACACGCATCCTGCCGGATGAAGATCGGTTCTTCTGGACGAAGGCGCAGTTCAAGGACCGGCTTGCCTATGCGCTCGGCGGTCACGTCACCGAGGAACTCGTCTTTCAGGAAGTGAGCACCGGCGCATCAAACGACATCGAGCAGGTGACGAATCTCGCCCGGAAGATGGTCACGGAGTACGGTATGAGCAAGGAACTCGGTCCGATTCAATACGGCAAGCGCGAGGAGATGGTCTTTCTTGGCCGCGACATCGGCGAGCATCGCAACTACTCGGACGATGTCGCGTTTCAGATTGACAAAGAAGTGCGCAAGTTGGTTGAAGAGGGGTACGAGCGGGCGCGGCAGGTGCTGACAACCTACATGGAGCAGTTGCACCAGATCTCCGCGCTCCTGCTCGAAAAGGAGACCGTAGACGGCGACGAGATCGAGGCGTTCTTCCACGAGCCGAAGCCGTTGCCGAACCACGTCATTCCGCAGCGGGCGAAGGATGCGGTTGCCGCCGCGATCCTCGCTGCCGAGGAGAAAGCGCAAAGCCAGCAATCGAACCCGGCGGCGCCGAAGCCGGCCAGCAACGGGCAATCGCCGCCGCCACGATTCCGCAACGCGCCCGGCGTCGCGTAGTGGTGTAGTGGCATAGTGGCGTAGGATACGCACGACATTCGTTGTGGGGCCGGATCGCTCCGGCCCTGCTTTTCTGTTCTCAGTTCGGCGGGATGCGATGGACGAAGCAATCACACAGGCCACGGTTACAGTGGGAGCGACGATCACGCTCCGGGCCGATTCGATGGCGAATGGCGGCGCGGCCGTCGGGCGGCACGGGGCGCTCGTCGTCTTCATTCAGGGCGCGGCGCCTGGCGAAGTCGTTTCTGCCCGCGTGGTCGAAGTGCGCAAGGCCTTCGCACGCGCGGTCGTCGTGGAGGTGATCGAGCCGTCGCCGGATCGTGTCGCGCCGCCGTGCCCCTATTTCGGCGCGTGCGGCGGCTGCCAGTGGCAGTTCCTCGACTATCCCGCGCAGGTACGACTGAAGGGCGAGATTCTCCGCGAGCAGTTGCGCCGGGGCCTTCATCTCAGTGACGCGGACCTGGCCGCGATCCTCGCGCCGTCCGCCGCGATGCGCGACCCGTGGCGCTATCGCAATGTCGTCACTGTCGAGCCGACTGCGGAGCGCACGCCGGCCTTCCACCATCTCCATAGTGCGGCGCTCGTCGCGATTGACCACTGCCCGATCAGCCAACCGACGATCAGCGCCGAACTCGCGCGGCTCACTGCGGATGGCATCACGGACGAGACAACGATTCGCACGAGCGACGGTGAAACCGCAGTATCGTTCAGCGTGCAGGAGCGACGAACCGTCTATCAGACACTCCTCGGTCGGCGTTTCCGGGTCTCCGGTGGTGCGTTCTTTCAAGTCAATACACGACGCGAAGCGCGGACGAACCACTCCACCTTGAGCATGGCGGAGGTTCTTGCCCGCTGCGTCCTCGATGGCCTCGCACTCACCGGCAGCGAAACGGTGCTCGACCTCTATGCCGGTGTCGGCGTCTTCGCGATCCTGGCGGCGTCCCAGGCACGCCGTGTGATCGCGGTTGAGGAAGCGCCTGCCGCCGGTACGGATGCGCGATTCAACGCCGCCACCGCCAATCTCGATAATATCCATGTCCATGTCCATAAGGCAGAGCGGTTTATGGCGACCTTCACGGAGCGGGTAGACGCCGTTGTCCTCGACCCGCCGCGCTCCGGCTGCGACGCCGGTGTCCTCAATGGTCTCCTGCGTTTGCATCCCGCGCGAATCGTCTACGTCTCGTGCGATGTTGCAACCCTCGTCCGCGATCTGCGCGTCTTGCACAGCACATACCAGATTCAGCGCGTGCGGATGGTTGACATGTTCCCACAGACGTATCACATTGAGGCGGTAACGGTGCTGACCAGACGGGAGAGGAACGGATGAGCGACCGGCCTTTTGATGTCCAACGCGCGCGTGCCGAAGTTTTCGCGGTGGTGCGTGCCTGCCCCGCCGGACGCGTGACGACCTATGGGTGGCTGGCGGCGGCAATTGGCATGCCGGGGCACGCGCGGCTCGTTGGCTGGATCATGAACGGGATTCCGGCGGAAGCGCAGGTGCCGGCGCACCGTGTCGTCAACCGGGCGGGTGTCCTGACCGGCGCGTGGGCTTTCGGGCATCCGGAGACGATGGCGGGCCTTCTCCGCGCGGAAGGTGTTGCCTTCGATGACAAAGGCCGCGTCGTGATGAAACAGCAGGCGTGGGACCCACTCTCGGATCTCGATCCCGACGAGTTAGCGCACATCCTCGCCGGTGCGCTGGACGATGCTGTCAACCTCCCCGCGCTCTCGGACGATTTGCCCGCCGCGCTCCGCCGTGATGTGAGCGGCCCATTCCGCCTCCGCCCCGGCTCATAGCATCGCGGTTTGGCAATTGAGGATCATGGCTGCTGCCGCACCTCACGCGGTGTCGTGTCAGGCTCCAATAACGGTCGTTGCATTACGCGTTAGGAAGGATGCATCCCCATGAACGAAGCCGCGATCACCCAATACATCACCGATACGTTTGCCGGCGTGGATGTCGTCGTTGCATCGCAAGACGCGGGATCACCTGAAGTAGCATGGGGCGACAGCTTCTTTTCCTACGACCCCGACCGCACACTTCCTCCCGATCGGCGGTTTCCGTTCGCCACGATTGTGACCAAAGATTACGGTGATTTTGACTCTGCCTCCAATCTCAACCGCCGTGGCGTCTTCCGGCTGAATATCGGCGTCAGTCGGGAGACCTATCGCGCAGTGTTCGGCGCAGAGCCGCCCCGTGCCGCTGCGGACGATGACGGTGAGCGCGGCTATGACTTCACCACATTGGATCAACTGTTGCCGCATCCGGTGTATGGGCGGCAGTATTGGGTCTGCGTGCTCAACCCCAGCGCGGCAACGTTCCAGAGCGTGGTGCGGCCATTACTCGCCGAGGCGTACGATCGGGCCGCGAGCGCGTACGCGAAACGCGCGGACCGCGGCTGAATCCGAACGTGTGCCGTGAGGATTGGCCCGAATGCTTAGGCGGATTCCAGACTACATCCCGCGCCATTGCCGCTCGATAGACGGCCAGGTGGCGATTCGTCACGGCTTCAAGATCAAAGAGACGGGCGGCGCGCTCCCGCGATGCGATGGTCATTCGCGCGCGCACTGCGTCGTCCGACGCGAGGGTGCGGAGATGCGCCGCCATCGCCTCTACGTCGCCAACTGCCGTCAGGAAGCCCGTCTCGCCGTCTGCGACGACTTCGCCCGTGCCGCCGGTATCGGTCGCGACGATTGGGCAGCCTGCAGCGAGCGCCTCCAGGTGCGTCCGGCTCAATGGTTCGGGCCAGCGCGCCGGGGTAATCAGCGCGATGGCGCGCTGCATCAAGGCGATCACTGCTTCGTTCGGCAGGCGACCGAGCACGCGCACGTCCGGCTCGTGGGAGCGTAATGATTCTTCCAGTGGCCCGTCGCCGACAACGAGGATCGGCGGTGCGTCCGCGCCGAGATGACAGGCGATGTCTGGCAGGAGATCGGCTCCCTTATGTGCGGAGAGTTTGCCGACATACAGAAAGAACCGTGCAGGTGTGTCAAGCGATAGCGTGTCGCCGGGCGAAAAGAGCGCGCGGTCAACGGCATTCGGAATCGTATGCAGGCGCGTCGGCAATACGACCGCCCGCAACTCGCGGTGCATCGCGTCGCTCGCTGCGATCACAGCGGCCGCACGCGAGAGGAAGTTCTGTCGTTGCCGCAGCATGCCGCGCATGACTGCACGCTTGAGGAGGTGCGTCGCGCGCGATGCGTCAACGGAGCCGCGTTGCACATTGCATGGCGAGCACGTGCCGATCAGGCAGCCCGGACAGGATGCGGCTGCGAGCGCCGTCCCGTAGAAGCAAACAGGCCAGTGATCGCGCACGGTGACGACGAGCGGCAACGCACGGGCGGCATGACTGGCGACGAGCAATGCATTGATGTGTTGCGCATGCACGATGTCCGGCGACCACGACCGGACGAGCCGCCGCACAATCCGGCCGGGGCCAAGGCCGTTGACCGCGAAGAGCGCCGGATTAAACGCCCGGGCGCCCGGTCGCGCTCGCCAGACTGGGAAGCCGTCATACTCCGTGGTCGCCATCCGTAGCGATGGTTGGGCGAGGACGATGCGGACGTCGTGCCCCTGCGCCCGTAAGCCGCGTGCGAGGTGGTACGTGCTCCAGCCGCTGCCGTAGGAATGCGGTGGGAAGGCGTCGGTGACAAAGAGGATGCGCAGTGGGCGGCTCATCGGCGACTCACCAGTCTCGTCATCAGCGTGTCGAGATGGCGGCAGTGCGCCTCCCATGACCATTCGGCGACCACCCGCGCGCGGCCAATCGCCCCCATCGCGGCGCGGCGGTCTGGATCGCGTAACACATCCACAATTGCGGCAGCGAGCGCATCCGTATCCCGTTCGGGAACGGCGATGCCCGCGCCGCGTACGATCTCCGTCAGCGGCGCGACGGAGGTTGTCACAACCGGGACGGTCATGGCCATCGCCTCGAAGATTTTGAGTGGCGACCAGTAAAAACCGAAATAGTCGAGTGGTGCGTGGAGCGAGGGGACGAAGGGCGCGACCGCGACAGCGCAGAGCGCCAGATGGAGCGGCACATCGTGATAGGGCACCGCGCCGGTGAAGACGATGCCCATCTGTGATGCGTCTCGCACCGCTCGTTCCAGCGTCTGGCGTTCCGGGCCGTCGCCGACGAGGAGGAGAGCGGCGTCGGGTATCTGGGCGCGCACCCGATCAAAGGCGCGGATCGCTTCGGCAGCGCCGTGCCAGGCACGAAAACTGCCAATGAAGCCCACGACCGGGGCATTGGGCGGGATACCGTAGCGCCGCCGGAGTGTCTGGGCCGCCGCTCCCGTCCGAGGAAAGCGCGCGGGGTCAAAATGCCGCACATTCGCGCCCCACTGGAGCGGTGTCACCTTGTCTCGGACTGCGGCGGGTACGGTGGTCGCCAACGGCGTCACGATCGCATCCGCCCAGCGACATTGCTGCGTTGCCCACCGTCGCATGGCGTGGCCGATCCACCGGTCCACGCGCTCTTTTGCGGTACCGGGGGGATCGAAAACGGGCGCGTTCACTTCCAGGATCGCGGGAATAGTGCAGGTGTGCGCGGCGAGCATGCCGCCACCGGCGAAGGTGTAGAAGCGTTCGATGATGATGTCCGGCTGCCAGTCGCTGACGATCTTCCGCACGCGCGGCATGGCCGCCCATGCCAGTTTCGGCGGCGCCGTTAGGCGGGTGACGCGCGCGTTCAGCCGCTCGCGAGGAGGCTGTGCCGCCGTGCCGCGCGCGATGACCTGTACCTCGTGACCGAGCGCGGTGAGGCCGTTCGTCACTTCCCGCACGTGGGTCGCGCCCCCATGCGACCCCGAAATATCAATGGCGAGTGCGCAGTAGAGAATCTTCATGGGCGGTGTGATGGCCGGGCAAGCAGAAAAAACGGGCCGGTAGGGACGCGGCGGAAGAAGACCAGATCAAGCGCGAGCAGGGCGGTCGCACCGCGCAGGACGAACCGCACGAGCGGCCTCCGCGCTGCTGCGTCGCGGACGGAGACGGGGCTTGAATTGGATGCCACGGACGATCCTTCTTCTGGTCGTCGGCGGGTCAGGCGCTGCTCGACGATCGCGAAGCCGAGCGTCTCGACATAGGTCGCGATCAGGGGATTGAGGAACCAGAGGCGGGCGATGCGGAAGCCACCGGCGGTCAGTTCGTCTTCGAGGGCGGCGGTGGTTTCCACCGCCTTAACGTGGTCACCCTTGCGGAGGTGATCGCGCGTGCGGTTGACGACGCCCGCCCGATGGAGCGATTCCGCGACATGTCGCCCCGGATCAATCAGGGCGTTGAGCCAGGAGCGTTCCCGCGTGTTCGAGAAACAGAAATAGGCGCCGGTCGGCGTCAGCACGCGCCGTGTCTCACGCAGATGGGCGCGGACGCCGGGCAAATCGAGGTGTTCAAAGACATCAATGGAGTATGCGCCGCTGAACGATCCGCGTGCGAATGGGAGCGCGCGGGCATCGCCCTGCACGAGAGCGACGGTTGCGAGCGCCGCCGGCGCGAACCGCGCGGCGGGATCGAGGCCGACCATGTGCGCGACCGTCCGCCGGTTCCAGCAGGCGAACTTCCCGTTGCCGCAGCCGATATCGAGCAGTGCGTCCGTCCGGCGCGGGCGCAGGAGCAAACGGAGCGCCCACTGACGCACGCCGGCGGACAACACCGGATCGCGGATCACCGGGTCATCGAGGTCCGCCGCCGGATCGTTGTACACCGTCTCTTTACCATGCATCGCTCCAACCGGGCGCATATCAACATATCCCAAAAGGAGGGGATAGCGCGCGGCACAGGTGTCGCAGATAAGATCGTCGGCGATTCGCGTCAGCCGTCCGCTATCGTCGCCCGATCGGGAGTGGACGCAGATCGGGCAGCGGAGGATGTCAAGCAACCAGGGCGAGATCATCGTTTCTCCTCGCGCCATCCGAAGGCGACGACACCGTTCCCGATGAGCGGTGGAAAGGGCAACGACAGGCGAAACGGCAGGCGTTTGCCGCCGAGCCGCAGCACTGGCTTGAATCCGGTACGCACGCGCACATGCCTAAAACCGATGCGCCGGAGGATCGCACGCATCTCAGTCGGTGAGTAGATATGGGTATGCGTCGGATCGGCGTCACCGCTCCAGACACGCCGGGTGGCGGCGAAGAGCGGGCGACGCGCGTCCCAGCGATTCGGTGTCGTGATCGCTACGCAGCCACCCGGCCGCAGCACGCGGAGGCAGGCGGCGAGAGTCGCGGGGCCATCCTGGACGTGCTCAATCGCCTCCCGCAGGATAATCAGATCGAAAGTCTGCGCGGCAAACGGCAAAGGCACGTCGAGATTCGCTTGCACGAGTTGAGCATGGGGCAACATCTGCCGCGCCGCCCGGAGCGCAGCACTGGCGACATCGAGGCCAATCACGCGGTTGGCGCGCCCGTCGAAGAAGCGTAGACCGGGCGCCGCGCCGCATGCCGCATCGAGGACGCAGGCGTCAGCGCAGAGGCGGATACCACCCATGGCGAGGAGGCGCGTGTACTCCCACCGGACCTTTTCGGCGGACTTTGCTTGCTGGACGTGGAAATACTCATCGCCGTACGGCGAGCGTTCCATCACAGCGGCGTGGCGCTCCGTCATGACGCGCCGCCACGATAGAACGAGGCTGGATCGCGCACCATTCGCCATAGATCGCCGAGCAGGTGCTGCGGGACGAACGTGAACTGATTGGTGAACACGAGCGGCCAGGTGAGGCGCTGCCGATCCATCGCGTGTGTCACGAATTGCAGGATCAACCCACCATTCCAGAGGATCGCCACGACCGCGATGATCGGTACCCAGAGCCGGAGAGTCGTGCGCGTTCCCTCAGTCCGCTCGCCAAATCGTTGGAAGAGTTCGGCGAGGCCGACGGCGAAAATCGGGCTACAAACGATGAACCGCCGCGCGCCAAAGGCGCCGGCCGTCGTCCACGTCTGGAACGAGCCACTGAGATACCACGTCATGATGAACCCGGTCGCCAGCGCGATCCCGAGGCGTGGGTCGCGCTGGATCAAGAGGCCGAGGCCGACAAGCGCGAGGAGGAGAATCGGCGTCCAGAGGAACAACCCATGCCCCGGATCGAAAAGCACCCGCAGGGCGTACGGCGCGTTCCATTGCAATTTGTCGGATACTTCGGATGAGGGTCGGAAGTTCCCATTCAAGGCGCGATAGACGAGCAATTGCGGAACAAACGTCAGCACGGCGCAGCATCCCATCACACAGCCGCCAATCAGGGTGCGGCCCACGTCGCGCATCCAGTCTCTCGCATGGCTGCGGACGCCGGGGATGAGGCGGAGCAATTCATCCATCACCGGTACGAGCAGAAAGACCGCGTCCTGCTCGCGCACCATCGCAACGAGGCCACCGAGCGCGCCGAGCGCCACCCAGCCGAACCACGAACGGCGCTCCCGCGTGCGGAACCAGACGGTCAAAAACGCGGCGGCGGCGAACCATGAGGTCGCGTGCGCGTAGGTCGGCGCGAGGTGACTGTAGAAGAGGGCAGGCGTCCCCAGCCAGATGATGAGCGATGCCCAGAGCGCCGCCCGCCGGCCGGTGATCGCCCGCGCGAGCAGATAGGTAAGGAGAAGCGCCACACCGGCATAGAGGGCGGAGCCAAGCGAGACCGCCCAGATATATGGCAGGCTGTAGCCGTCCGCCGCCGTGGTTGTGCCAACAGCATGCAGGAGCCGCGCGGCGCCATCGCCAACGAGAAAGAAAGGCGCCCAGAGAATTGCGGAACCGATCGGGCCATTATTGATCGCCTTGCCGGAGGGGTTCCGCTTATCGATGAAGCCCGTTTTGAAGTTCGCCAACCCCTTCGGGTTCCGGTCGTAGAACCCCTGATAGTCATTGACAAAGTCCAGATTGTGATCGAAATAGAGCGACCGATCATAGACGTAATACTCAATCGCATCGGAGGCGGTCATCCGGTGAGCGACAAAGGGAAGCGAGCAGAGATAGAGGATCGCCAGCATGGCAAACCCACGGTCTATAAGGCGGAGTCGCGCGCGCAGCATAGTCCGCGCTCGTATGCCGGTGGGGACGTCATTCGCCCGCGTCTCGACGGCCGCTTCATGCATTCGCTGGCTCACAAACGCGCTGACAGAACGCGATAATCGCTGTTGCCCGATGGCGATAGGTGTATCGCTCCACGGCGTGCCGGGCGCACGCGGCCATAGCGGCGGCGTCGTCCGGGTGCGCTTCCAGCCAGACAATACCAGCCGCAATGGTCGCCGGATCGCCCGGCGTCACATAGTGCGCCGCGTCTGATGGCAGGATTTCCCGCAGGGCGGGCAGGTCCATGGCGACAATTGGGCGCGCCATCGCCGCGTATTCAAACAGTTTGAGCGGCGACGCGCTCGCCTTCGTCACCGTGTCCGGGATGACGAGAACATCCGCCGCCGCAAGATAGGCCGGGATCGCGTGGACGGGTCGTGGTGATACGATGCGAACCCGGTCGGTAATACCGAGGCGCGCCGCCTGCGCGGCGATGGCGGCGCGCTCGCCGTCCCGTCCCCCAACGAGCACGAGCAGCGCATCGGGCAGCGTTTCGTTGACGATGGCAAAAGCATCCACGAGCAAATCCACGCCGTGATAGGCGAAGGTCAGCCCGGTATAGGCGATCACCGGCGCATCCGGCGGCAGATCGAGCGCGAGGCGCGCCTGCGCCCGATCGCGTGGGCGGTAGACATCGTCGTCATAGGCGTCCGGGATGACTTCAATAAGGGGATGTCGCGCTGTCCCGATGATCGCATCGAGTTCAGGGATGAAGGCGTACGTGAGCGAGACGAGGCCGCTCGCGTTGCGTATGGCGAGCGTATCAATGTGCGGGGCGATCCAGCGCGTGACCGGCCCGGAGTTCGCGGAGGGATTGGTTGCCTCGCGGTCGTGCATCTCGAAGATGACCGCGATGTGCAGGAATCGCGGCAGAATCAACGAGAGCCAGAGCGCGCAGATGACATCGCGGACGTACACGACAGCGGGCCGTCGCCGACGAACGGCGATATGGACGAGCGCGCGGAGAGCGAACCAGGTCCGCTCCAGATAGGACCAGAAGACGGAACGGATGAGGTGTCGCCCGGCGTTGAAGGGCAGACGAAGGAGGTGCGTCGCGCCGAGAGCGGTAAACGCGCTCGGTCGGAAGGCAAAGCGGGGAATCAGCGCCGCGCCGTCCGGAGCGCACGAGCGGAGCGCCGCCACGGTCGCATAGGTCTGAACGGCGTTCGCGGAGCGAAGCGTCAAACTCGACGGATAGGCGACATAGGCGATGCGTGGAACCGGCCCCGCGATGCATGGTGCGGCAGTGGTTCGGTCCGTGCCTGTTGCGATTGTTCCCACCACCCGCGCGCGCCTCCATCATCCCCGGTCGTCGGTTGCCGAGTATAGCACAGACGAGGGACGACTTATCCGGCAAGGAGACGCTGATAGAGGCCAAGCACACCGTCCGCCGTGCGATCGAGCGAGAAGGATGTTGCCATGTGGTTCGCGCCTCGCGACGCGCGTTCCCAGGCGGTGCGGTCATCGAGCAACGAGAGAATCGCTGCCGCCAGGGCCGCAGGATCGCGCGGCGGCACAACGGAACCGGCGCCGAATTGATCCACAGAGGTCGCGAGACCGGCGGCGGCGCTGATGACCGATGGCGTCCCGACTGCACCCGCCTCGACGCCGGTCATGTTGAGGCCATCGAGGAGCGACGGAATGAGCGCGAGGTCTGCCGCCGCGAAGTAATGCGGGACAGCCTCGAACGGCAATTGATCCATGATCCGTAAGGAATCGTGCTGACCGAGCGACGTAGCGAGAGTGCGGAGCGACGCGACATACGCCTGCGCGGCGGCATCGCGCGCGGGGCCAGCGAGTAGCAGGGTGGTGTCCGGGTGGGTAGCGCGGATCAGCGGCAGCGCGCGGATGGCATCGTCATACCCTTTAATGGCGACCATGCGCCCGATCCCGACGAGGAGCGGGCCGCGTGGGATTGCTCCCTCGCGCTCCAGTTCTTCCCGGCAGCGTGCGCGATAGGCGGGAATGGCGTCTGCCGCAAGCGGTTCGTGCGCGGTCTGCGGCGGTTGGACAACGATATGCCCGTTGGGGCAGCCGTATCGTTCGACGGCTGCGGCGGTCTGCGGCGAATTTGCCTGCACGAGATTCGCCCACCGGAGCGTGCGGCGGATCGCGACACGCGGGACACGGCGACGACCATACCCGTATCCCGTCTCGTCATTGGTAAGCACGTCGCCGCCGGTAATCGTCACGAGCGTTAGCGGCGTGCGGCAATTGTGGAGGGCATGCCGGAACGCCGTCGCATACGGATAGGCCATGCCAATATGGAGGATGTCGTAATTCGCCAGGCGATCGGCGGTCAGGAACCGCTTCAGCGCTGCCACAAGGCCACCGAAGGGTGCGAACGCCCAGAGACGCGCGGCGTAGACGTTCATTAGTCGCTGTCGTCGGGATCGGAGGAGACGAAGCGACCAGACGGTCGTCCCATAGCGGTCGGTGGACGACTCGATCTCTTCTGCCTGCATTGCCGCGCCGACGGTGGCAATCTCGACCATGACGCCCCGCGCGCGGAGCGCCGTCACGAGTTCGCCGTGGGTGTGGCTGACCATTGAATCGGGGCGATAGGAGCCAGTGAAATAGAGCACGCGCATCATCGGCGTTCCGCGATCAGGGATGCGTAGAGCGATTCGAACTGCCGCGCCACGACGCGTGCATCGTAGCGGCGCATCACATCGCGCTCCGCTTCCCGCGCGAGCCGCGTGCGGAGGGCGGGATCGCCGAGCAGGCGGATCAATGCCGTCGCCAGTGTGCCGGGATCGTCCGGCGGCACGACGAGACCGGTCTCGCCATCACGGACGATTTCGTTGCACGCGGGCACGTCCGTCGTGACGACCGGCGTACCAACCATCATCGCCTCGGCGAGTGGGATGCCGAACCCCTCATAGCGCGCCGGCAAGGTTAGTGCCCACGATGATCGGAGCAGATGGATTTTCTCCGCCTCGGAGACCCGCCCCGGCGCTTCGATGACGGAGGCCACGCCGACCTCGCGTACGAGCGCGTCGAAATCGGCCCGATCGCGCCCGGTATGCCCCGCGAAGATGAAACGGGCATGGGGAATGGCGCGCGTGACTGCCGGGATCGCCCGCACGAGGATGTCCCAGCCTTTGCGGTACTTCGTCTGGCCGAGAAAAAGCACGGTCGGTGCGTCGGTGCGTGCAATTGGTGCGTCGCTTGCCAGCAGCGCCGTATCAATCCCCACCGGGATGAAATGGATACGCGCGTCCGGCACGCCGAGCATCGTTAGCACCTGCTTCTCGTGCAACGACATGGCATGCACGGCGTCGGCGGCGAAGAGGGGCCGGTGAAGCAGCCAGATCGGCGTGCCGCGCCGAATGCCGGTCGCCTCTGCGGTGCGTACGAGCGACGATTGGATGCGATCGGCATGCATCGGTGTGGCAAGGGGCCGGTCTGTATCGTCCACGAGCACGGGATCGTGCAGGATGCCGTAGGGAGAGAAAACGACGGGGACGCCGCGCGCGTGGTACGCCGGGAGCGCCGACGGGGAGAGACGGTTACTGAGATGGTGCAGATGCGCGACATCTGATTTGCCCCGCGCGATCCAGCCGATAACGCCGGGCGTGAAAAAGCCCTTGCGCCGGAGGCGATGAACGACCACACCGTCTATCGTTTCGTGATGCGTGTCAATCATGGCGGACGACTTCGCGAAGTAGGTGAGGGCGCGCACGTCGTGGCCGTCCGCGACGAACCGGCGCGCGAGCGTCGCTTCCGGGAACGATGGGAAGCCCTTGACGATCCCGAAGGTCGTCACAAAATCAATCTTCACCGAGCGCCTCCCTGTAGAGCCGCGACACATGATCGGTGACGACCAGCCAGGCGAAATGGGCGACGACGTGCGCGCGGCCCGCTTCGCCCATTGCCCTGCGACGTTCGGGATCGTGCAATAAGGTCCGCAGCGCGGCGGCGAGCGCCTGCGGATCGCGCGGCGGGACGAGTAGGCCGGTCTCGCCATCGCGGACGACCTCCGGGAAGCCGCCGAACCGCGTCGCCACAACGGGCCGCGCACACGCTGACGCCTCCGCCAGCGTCATGCCAAACGTTTCATTCGCGAAACTCGTCCCAACCACGATGTCCGCTGCGGCGTAGATCTCCGGCAATCGCGCATGATCGCATGCGCCGAGGAGATGAACGCGGTCAGCGATACCGAGCGAGCGTGCGGCATCGCGCAACCGCGACGCCTCCGGGCCGTCGCCAACGATCACCAGATGCGCGGGGCGATCGAAGTCGAGCAGCGCGAGAGCGCGGAGGGCGTCAATCGTGCCCTTCCAGCGTTCCAGCCGACCGACCCAGAGGATGACCGGCGCGGCGCCGCCCGTGATCTGTTGCCGCCATGCCATGTCTGTGTCGCGCGGCGAAAACTGTTCGGTGTCAATGCCGTTGTAGATGACCGCCGCTTCTCTGCCGTAACGCTCGTACACCTCGGCGGCGTTGTAAGCGCTGCATGCCGTGAAGGTGGTGATCGCACGGATGAAGCGCCGGTCGCCGGGGAAAAAGTCGCGACCGTGCGCACTGTAAATGATC
>JALYUS010000056.1 GCA_030853625.1 Chloroflexota bacterium | reverse complement strand
GCTCACTCCCCTTCCTCGCGGGAAGGGGCCGGGGGTTAGGTTCCCCGCCCGATGCCGACTCCCGGACGCTTTGGTACAATGATAGCATGAATACGGACATGACTTCTCCCATCACCACCGAAGATGCAATGACCGAAACCGAGCAGGCGGCGCGGGAAGCGTCGGTCGTGCTCGATGACGCAGCAGGTACAGCGCCGCGCGCCCGCCGTAGTGGCGAACGGCACGACTTCACCGATCGTCTCGCCGCCCTCGCCAGCGCGCCCGGCGTCTACTTGATGAAGGACGCCAATGGGAAAGTCATCTACGTTGGCAAGGCGCAATCGCTGCGGGACCGCGTGCGCTCCTACTTCGGCTCGCCCCGCTCAATGACCGGCAAGACGCGCGAACTGGTGCGCCACATCGCGGACTTCGAGGTCTTTCGCACTGATACGCCGCGCGAGGCGCTGATTCTGGAAAACGAGTTAATTAAGCGGTATCAGCCGCACTACAACGTCCTCTTGAAAGACGACAAGACCTACCCCTACCTGAAGATTACCAACGAAGAGTGGCCGCGCGTCGTCATTACCCGGCGCGTTGCGAACGATGGCGGGCGGTACTTTGGCCCAATTACCACCGGCGGCTCGCCGCAGCGAACGCTCGATCTGCTCGAACGGCTCTTCCAGTTCCGCAAATGCACGATGACGATCAAGGGCGATCAGCGCCCCTGCCTCTACTATCATCTTCACCGCTGCCTTGCCCCCTGCGCGAGCAAGACGACGATCGCGGACTACGAGGCGGAGTTGGATCGGGCCGGGCTGCTCCTGAATGGCAAGGATGAGACGATCAAGGCCGATCTCGTCGCCAAACGGGACGCCGCCAGCGAGGAACTGCAATTCGAACGCGCCCAGCGTTATCAGGAGGACATCCGCGCCCTGGAGCATGTCCTCCAGCGCCAGAAGATCGTCTCGCGACGCGACGCCGATGCTGATGTGATCGCCCTCGCGCGCGGCGACGGGGGAGATGCGGCGGTACAGGTTTTAAACGTGCGCAGCCACAAGATTCATGGCACGGAGCATCTGCGGCTGCTCGGTGCGCGGATTGACGACAGCGATGCCGCGCTCCTCTCGTCGTTTGTCGAGCAATACTACGGGACGCAGCGCGCCGTGCCGCCGCTGCTCATTCTGCAAAAGCCGCTCCTCGCGGAGGAGCGGAGCGCCGTTGCGGACTTCCTGCACACCCGACGGGGCGGCAACGTGGAGATCGTTGTGCCGCAGCGAGGCGAGCGGATGCAACTGGTGGCGATGACTGCCGAGAGCGCGGCAGAAAACCTCGCGCAGGATCGCCTGCGCTGGCTGACGGACGAGCAGAAGATGACCGCCGCGATGAGCGAGTTACAGGACGCGCTCGGCCTCCCCGGCTGGCCGCGCCGCATCGAATGCTACGACATTTCCAATACGCAAGGGACGAACAGCGTCGCCAGCATGGTCGTCTTTGAAGACGCGCGCCCGAAAAAGAGCGATTACCGCAAGTTCGCGATCAAGACCGTCGAAGGGGCGAACGATTTCGCCTCGATGCACGAGGTGATTAGCCGCCGCTTCAAGCGCATTCAGGCCCCCGATGCGACGGGCGCTGCCGGGTGGTCGGCATGGCCGGACTTGATTATCATTGACGGCGGCAAGGGGCAGTTAGGTGCGGCGCTCGATGCGCTGCGGGCGCTCAATCTCGACAACCTGCCCATCGTCGGCCTCGCCAAGCAAAACGAGGAACTCTACCTCCCCGGTCGGCGCGATCCGGTGATCCTCCCGCGCGACGCGCAGGCGCTCTATCTGGTGCAGCGGGTACGCGATGAGGCGCATCGCTTCGCGCTCACCTACCATCGCCAGAAACGGTCGGCGGCCGGGCTGCATTCCGCGCTCGACGATGTGCGCGGCATCGGCCCGAAGCGCAAGAAGCAATTGATCGCGCACTTCGGCTCGGTCAAGCAGATCAAAGCGGCATCAATCGAGGACCTGGCAACTGCGCCCGGCATGACGCGCGATGTGGCGGAGCGCGTCAAAGCGGCTCTCGGCTAGGAACGGGTTCGAGGTTCGAACTCAGCACTTGTGCTACACTCCTGCTGTTCGGGTGTCCGTACTGTGAGGAACGATGGAAGAATCGGCGAACGTCAGGGACAGCACACGCATACCGCTCGTGGATGATGCTTCGGATTATCCTGCGGTTGCGGCGTCTGAGATGCCAGAGGTCAATGTCCCCCTCCCCACTGCGACACGCCTCTCGGTCATCGCGTTGGCCGCAATCAGCACGGTGGGGGCGGGGCTGCTGTTTCTGCTCGGCTATCTCGCCCGCCACGGCGCCGCGCAGGGAAGCGTCGCCTTCACCCTGCGCGCCCCGAACGGCTGGAAATTCTGGCTGCCCGGCCTGCTGCTGGCGGTCGTTGTCGGCGCAATCGTCGCCCTCCTCGCACAGCGGGATGCGCGGCCCGATCTGCCAGGCGTCACTGCTAGCATCTTCCCCGCCATCGCGCTCGTTTCCGGCCTGCTGATCATCGCCGTCTACCACGACCGGCGGTGGTGGTTCGCCGCGCCGGTCGTCGTCTGGCTGGCAATCCTGATCGGCGCCATCGCCCGCACCCTGCTGACCGCGCCGGAAGGCTTCACGCGGGACGTAGCGCGCACCTCACTAACCGTCGTCACCTATGTCGTCGGGTTCATCGCCCTGGCGATGATCTACATCAACAAATACCGCTCGGCCTTTTCCGCGTCAGCCGTTGCGGTGATCGCCTTCTTTCTCCTCCTCCAGATGACCGATGGCGAGCATGCCGCACTCTCGCGCCGCGTCGTCTATGCCGTGGTCGGCGCTCTGATCGTCGGGCAAGCCACCTGGGTCATCAACTACTGGTCCGCGACGGGATGGACGGGCGGCGCGTTTCTCCTCGCCGTTTTCTATCTGATCGCCGGATTGAGCGGGGCGCAACTACGCGACCGCGTGCAGATGTTTGATATTATCGAGTTTGGCGGCGTCGCGCTGGCCGCCATCGCCATTGTCTCCGCCGCCGTCTGGTTCCAGGCATAGCGGTGCTGAGTACCGAGGAGTGTGGGATGGCCCTACGCACGCTCCCCACGAAGGAGTATGATTTGCTGGAACTGCTCGATCGGCTCGAGTCACTGGTGGAGGACATGGATGATCTCTCTGTCACCACGCGCGACGAGGCGGAAGCGCTGATCGCGACGATCCATGCCCGCTTGGACGCGACAAATAACGAGCACTGAGTACTGCGGGGTACATGATTGAGTACTCAGAAACACGGTAGCGATGCAGGGGCGCCTGATACTCAGTACTCAGTACGACCGACGGATGGTACTCAGCACTCGTCCTCCGAGCCGCTCGCCTCCCGGATGCGTCCGCGCACCCTCAGCGAGTACGTTGGGCAGGAGCATCTGCTTGGGCCGGGACGGCTCTTGCGCCGCGCCATCGAGCAGGATACCGTGCGCTCTTGCATCCTCTGGGGTCCACCCGGCACGGGCAAGACAACCCTCGCCCGGATCATCGCTGCCGCCTCACACGCGTACTTCTCGCCCCTCAGCGCCGTCTCGGCCGGTGTCGCCGATCTCCGGCGGGTGGTCAGCGAGGCGCAGCAACGCCGTGCGGAGTTCGAGGTTCGAAGTTCGGCGTTCGGCGTGGGGAATCCGGAGGCCTCCGAACCTCGCTCCTCGAACCCCGCACTCCGAACCCTCCTGTTCGTGGATGAAATCCACCGCTTCAACAAGGGGCAGCAAGATGCCATCCTGCCCTATGTCGAGGACGGTACGGTGATCTTTATCGGCGCGACGACCGAGAACCCCTCCTTTGAGGTCAATGCCCCGCTCCTCTCGCGGGCACGCGTCTTCGTCCTGCACGCGCTGTCGGACGACGATATCGCCGCGATCATCGGCCACGCGCTCGCTGATCCCGTACGTGGGCTGGGAGAACAAGCGATTCACCTGACGGACGAGGGCCGGGCGACACTCGTTAACCTCGCCAATGGCGATGCCCGTTTTGCCCTCAATACGCTGGAAATCGCTGCTCTCTCCGCCGATCCGTCTG